>CAIPVD010000093.1 GCA_903868375.1 uncultured delta proteobacterium | reverse complement strand
TTCGAGCCGGCGGGAAACGCTTGCGTCCCGTGCTTGTCATGGCGGCTGCCGAGGCGGTCGGTGCCGATGCAAAAAAAGTGCTGCCAATTGGTTTGGCGCTTGAAATGATCCACACGTTCTCTCTTATCCACGACGACCTCCCAGCCATGGACGACGACGAGCTTCGAAGAGGGCAGCCCACGAATCACATAAAATTTGGCGAGGCAATTGCGATACTGGCTGGCGACGCGCTTTTGGCAGAGGCGTTTAGCTGCCTGGCAAATAATTTGAACGGTATTAAGAAGGGCAACGAAATAATCGCAGACATTGCGAACGCAACCGGCGCAAGAGGAATGACTGGCGGCCAGGCGATGGACCTGGAAGCGGAAGGAAAAAAAGTTTCTTACGAAGAACTTCGCTCCATTCACCGCCTAAAAACGGGCGCGCTCATAACGGTTTCGATAACGGGCGGAGCAAAGGCAGCGGGAGCGTCGGAGGAACAACTTGCTGCGCTTACCAAGTATGGTGATGCTATAGGTCTGGCGTTCCAGATAGCCGACGATATTTTGGATATCGAAGGGACGACGGAACAGTTGGGCAAGCCGGCAAAGAGCGATATCGCAAACGAAAAATCGACCTATCCTTCGGTTTTAGGTATGGAAAAATCCAAAAAACTCGCGAAAGAACTGGTTGGTAAGGCATTTTCCGCGTTGGCAGAGTTCGATGCCAAGGCAGACCCCCTCCGCGATATCGCAAGATATATAGTCAATCGGAAGAATTAAATCCCCATTTTTTTAGCAACCTTTTTGGCGAATTGACGATAAGTAGCTAAGGAGTTGAAAAGGGGCCTTCTATGGCAAATTTTATGGGTACGGTGCCGCCTGTATTAATTGGCGGGGCGACGCCATCGGTCTTCGGACTTTTGAATGGTATCGGCGGCGGTGTCGCCGGTTCGGCAGATGGATTTGTACGAGAAAATCTTGCCTTGGTGAATAGCCAGGTGGCCATCGCATCTGTTGCAGGGCGTAACAGTTCATTATGGGCATTTGCCGATGTCGGTCGCGAGCCGAGTGAAGCTTTTCAATTGAACGCAGCCGCCGCAAAAGGCGGTGGCGTTACGATTCCACTCGCAGAGGGACAGTTAAGGCCGGAGATATTGGAGCATTATAGACTTAGGGTAAGCCGGATCGAAACGCTGTCGGCCGAAAAACCGCCGATTTACAATGTTACAGAGGCTCAACTGGTCGGTGCCGTGGCGAAATGCCTGATTCTTGGATTTCCCGACCTGACAAACATTACCGGGCACGAAAGAACCTGGAAGGAATTAAGGGCCCATGGCGGAATCGACCGCGGAACGCCTGAACAATATTTTGTGCCAGCGGAAGAGACAGAAGATGGCAGCGCATTGATAGATCTTCAGGCAAGCCTTGCGACAACTCCAAAGAACCATGGGACCGATCCTATAAGAAACGAGTATTCCTTCGATCTTGCGCCTGAAAATAGAATGGGCGGCTCGGACGAAGGCTTTAGATTCGCCATTGCCCATGATGACGGTATCTTGAATGGAACCGTTCTAAATTTATATCGTTTAGATGCCATCTTGAAAATGTACGAGATATTTCTATCTGCCGGCCTTCCCGTTGCTATCAATCATCGTATCAAACAGCTCATAGGCGGTGAGCTTGAATATGACAGCGTCTGCGTTTCCGCAACCTCCGTTGCTTCCCCAAATCCCGCTGTTAAAGCGTTTACGGTGAGGCCAAAAGAGGTCCACTCTAAAAATATTATTATTGATGGGAAGCCTTTCTCGTTCGAAGATGTTCTGGCATACGAATATAGGGTGTTAGGGGATAAGGGGATTTGGAAGGGGATAAGGTATAATCAGAGCCATTTTCTTACAAAGACATTATTTACTGGAGGCGGACTTGCCGGCGCGGCGACGGCGTTTCTTTCGGGAGGCTGGTTCGTGGCCGGTGTGGCGACGGGGGGTACAATTGCGCTTGCCGCTTTCTTGTTAGGAATGGCGAGGCTTGCCGATTCGATATCCGAAACGAAATCATTAGACGGCGAATCGCTCCTTCCATATGCGGCCATGGGAGATCTGCGCGCCATTTTTGAACACTTGCAGCAGAACGATGAGTATGAACCTCAATTGCTGGTATCATTTGCAAAGTATGCGTTGCAGCGGACGGCATTAGGCGGAAGAGATGCAAGAATGGGAGTATCGGCATGGTACTACACTGCTTGCGCGGCGGCGGACCTTCTATCGCAAAAGGGAAAGCCAGATTTAGAAAGGATATTCAAAGAGATACTTGCCGCAGGAGAAGACGTTGAGATCGGGAGGTTTAGGCACAATCTTGCTGCGCAGATACCCCTTGGTAAATTTATAGATATGGTCAAACTTTTGCCGCACGCGCCGAAGGCGTTGCGTCTTTTAGAGGAGTATACGAACATCGACCTTTCAAGTTTTGTAGATGAGATCGAAATTAAATGGCGAAAGAATATGATAGTAGATAAGGGCGATGTTGAATGGCTTGTTTCCAAAGGAAACAATTCTGTCATAAATTGGCTGTTCGATGCCGCCATTTACCATCATAACGATTCTGCAAGCGAAGCTCTTGAATGGCTCGCCAACGAGAAGGGGAACGTTCTTGCCAGGGAACTTTTGAAGATACCCATGCCGGAATGATGCAGCCGCAAAAGTTTGGGTTTTTATTTGCATTCTTAGGCTTTATTCATCATATTTAATTCATGCCAAAGGTCCGGATCGATAAGATTCTTGTTGATAAAGCGCTCGTACCGACGCGTCAGAAGGCGCAGGCGCTTATTATGGCGGGGTGCGTGCTTGTGAACGAGGTTCCCGTTACAAAATCGGGCCAGCTTATAAATGAAGACGCCGCGATAAGAATTACCGGCCAGGATCACCCGTATGTCGGGCGCGGAGGGCTAAAGCTCGAACATGCGCTGAAGGAATTTAAACTCGATGTGAAAGATAAGGTTTGCGTCGACGTTGGAGCTTCTACCGGCGGATTCACCGATTGCTTGCTCCAGAACGGTGCCGCAAAGGTATATGCGATTGATGTGGGTTATAATCAACTAGATTGGAAGCTGCGCCAAGATCCGCGTGTCGTGGTGATGGAGAAAACTAATATAAGGCAAGTTGACCAAGTTGGTAAATTGACCGAGTCGACCGAGTTGGACATTGCAGTGATCGACGTTTCCTTCATCTCGCTCGAAAAGGTATTTCCGCATGTAGATAAACTGATCAAAAATGGTGGTGATGTCGTTGCGCTTATCAAGCCGCAGTTCGAAGTGGGGCGCGGGAAGGTCGGCAAGGGCGGAATAGTCCGCGACGAAAAGGCGCGGGAAGAATGTGTGGAGAGGGTATGCCGCTTTGCCGAAACGCTTAAGTGGAAAAAGTGCGGGCTTACCAGGTCGCCTATCACCGGCGCCGATGGCAACGTGGAATTCCTTGCGTGGTTTACCAAGTAGTGATAATGTTCAAAAATAACATATGGATATCAAAAGCCTATCTTTCTTGATCCTGGCAGCGGCCCTAACGGTTTCGTGCGCAACTACGCCAAAGCAGTATAAGCTCTCTCACGCGGTAAGCGACCGCATTCACAAAGAAACGCCGGAAGAAAAATCGGCGGCCGACGACTACTGGAACTTTTTGAAGAGCGAAAATTTTGCTTTAAAGGGCGACTACCAAAAGGCGCGGGACGAACTTGATTCGGTAATGAAAGATAACCCGAACGTTGGCTATCTTTATTACGAACTGGCGGTGAACGAAACGGATCAAAAGCAATTCACCGAAGCTATTGCCGACTGCGAAAAGGCGTTGTCTCTCTCTCCAGACCTTGTCGAGGCAAGGCTGCTGCTTGCCAGGCTGTACATATCCATCGAAAAACATGCCGAGGCGATAAATATCTTAGAAGAGACCATAAAGAAATTTCCGTACGAAGAAGAGGGATACACGCTCCTTGCGCGCGAATATTTAGCTCTTAAAAGATACAACGACGCGGCCGGAGCCATTCGCCGCCTGCTACTTGCGGAGCCCGATTCCAATACATCCAATTATTATCTTGGGCTGATATACGGCTCGTATCTGAAACAGTACGATAAGGCTCTTGGGTATTACCAAAAACTTCTCGACGTCGAACCGGACAACTTTCAGGTGCAGGCAGAGGTTGCGCAGCTATATTTCGATATGAAGCAGCCGAAGAAGGCGCTAGGCATCCTGCTAGATATGGAGCAGCAGAACCAGGGCGATCTTTCCATCCAGTTGAAGATAGCTCTCGTTTATTACGAGATGAAAGACTTTTCAAGCGCCACGAAAAAATTCGAGGCGATCTTAGATAAGAACCCGGAATCGGACAAGATAAGGTATTATTTGGGTCTGATCTATGCCGAAAACGGCGATATGGAATCGGCGCTTAATCATTTCAGCCTCATTCCGGTGAAGTCGAATTATTATAAAGACGCAAATCTTAACATAGCGCAGTATTATTATTCGCAGAAAAAAGAGGACGAAG
>CAIPVD010000092.1 GCA_903868375.1 uncultured delta proteobacterium | reverse complement strand
CAAAGTAACCAACAAAGACATTGCAGATTTTTTGGGCGGACTTCCGGAAGCAAAGATGCATTGTTCCGTTATGGGACGCGAGGCGCTTGAAGCCGCGATCGAATATTACCACGGCATAAAACCCGAACAGAAGAAGATGCTTGAAGGTAAGATCGTGTGCGAATGTTTCGGCGTTACCGAAAAAGATATCCGCGACGCGATAAAGGTCAATCACCTATCTACCGTCGAAGATGTGACAAACTATACGAAGGCCGGCGGCGGATGCGGAAAATGCCAGGATGAGATAAGGGCGATAATCAAGCAGGTCTTTGTGGAGGCGAACGACGAGGCAAAGAAGCAATCGACGGCAACGCCTTTCGATATGCTGACCAATATCCAGAAGATCAACACTATAACGGATTTTCTGAACACCAAGATCCGCCCCACTCTAAAGCGCGACGGCGGCGACCTGGAGTTGATCGACCTGGATAACAATATAGTATTCGTAAAATTGCACGGCGCTTGTTCAGGTTGCATTGGCGCGGCATCGACCATGAAAGATTTTATCGAAAAGAAGATAAACGAGGAGCTTTCACCAAAACTGAAAGTTAAAGAGATATGAGAACGGTCTATCTGGACAATAACGCAACAACTGCCGTGGCACCCGAAGTTCTAGAGGCGATGCTCCCATTTTATACCGAGATGTACGGAAATCCTTCCAGCATGCACACGTTCGGCGGACAGGTCACGGCGCATATAGATAAGGCTCGCGAAAAATGCGCGGCACTAATAGGTGCAAAACGCGCATCTGATATAGTCTTTACGAGCGGTGGAACCGAAGGCGATAACGCGTCGATCATGGGTACTCTGCTTGCATATCCTGAAAAAAAGCACATCGTAACTTCCGCTGTTGAACACCCTGCCGTTCGTTCGCTGTGCCAAAGTTTGGCTAAGCGCGGCTATGAAGTGACCGAAGTTGGCGTCGATGAAATGGGCCGGCTGGATGTTGCTGAACTTGAACGCGCGATACGCGTAGATACGGCGATAGTTTCTATAATGTGGGCAAATAATGAAACGGGCGTGATATTTCCGATAGAAAAAATTGCTTCGATCTGCGTGGCGAAAGGCGTTCCGTTCCATACCGATGCGGTTCAGGCGGTCGGCAAGGTTCCAATCAATGTAACTGAAGTGCCGGTAGATTTTCTGTCTGTTTCCAGCCACAAACTTCACGGCCCAAAAGGGATCGGTTTCCTTTATATAAAGCGCGGCGCAAAATTCAATCCGTTCGTGATAGGCGGTCATCAGGAAAGAGGCAAACGCGGTGGAACGGAAAATGTCCCGGCAATAGTTGGCATGGGCAAGGCGTGTGAACTTGCGATGCAGCATATGGATGAAGAAAATACACGAGTAAAAGCAATGCGCGATAGGCTCGAAGCCGGTATCCTTTCTTCTATTACTAATGCCCGCGTTCACGGTGACACGACTTCAAGACTTCCCAACACGACCAATATTGGATTTGAATATATCGAAGGAGAGGCAATACTTTTACTTATGAACGAACATGGCATCTGCGCATCTTCAGGTTCGGCCTGTACTTCCGGTTCGCTAGAACCATCTCATGTATTGCGTGCTATGAAGATACCTTTTACGCGCGCGCATGGCTCTATCAGGTTCTCGCTCTCGATCTACAACACAGATGCTGATATAGATTACACTTTAGAAAAACTTCCGGCCATTATGGAAAGGCTTCGCTCTATTTCACCGTTCAAGCCCTAGGATGGAACTTCTTATAGATCTCTTTCAAATGAGTAGTGTTCACGTGCGTATAGATCTGCGTCGATGAGATGTCGGAATGGCCGAGCATAGTCTGCACCGAACGTAGGTCTGCGCCGCGTTCTATCAAGTGCGTTGCAAATGAATGGCGGAGTGTGTGCGGTTTAACCTGGCGTTTAATGCCGGCCTTTCGCGCCAGCCTTGTGATGATCTTCCAGAGCTGCTGCCTCGATATCTTTCTTCCAAAGCGCGAAAGAAAAACGTTGTCCGGCGAATTCTGCTTCGAAAGTAGCGGCCGAACAGTCCTGATATATTCATCGAGAACGTTCCTGGCAATGTGGCCGATCGGGACAATGCGTTCCTTAGAACCCTTTCCCATCGCCATTAAGAACCTTATTTCATCTTTTAGATTCGTTTCGCCAAGCGAAAGCTGGTTAAGCGTTAAGTTTACCACTTCAGAAACGCGTAGCCCCGATGCGTACATAAGTTGAATGATCGCATGGTTCCTGAATCCAAAACTGGTATTCGTGTCTGGCGCAGCGAGTAGCTTATCGACCTCTTCTAGCGTCATTACTTCGGGCAATCGGTGCCATTTTTTGGGGAACTCGATCTGAACGGAAGGATCGCTATCAATCAGCTTTTCTCGGACAAGGAATTTGAACATGCCCCGAAGGCTTACCAAGTTCCTTGAAATAGACCTGCCTTCTATGCCGCTTTTGTGAAGCTCTACAAGATACGCAAGTATATGAACGTCTCTTGCGCTATTTAAATTCGCAACGCCCTTCTTCTCCAGATATAATGCGAACCGCGAAATGTCGTGGGCATAAGCGCTTACGGTGTTCGAACTTAAGCGCTTCTCGATACGGACATAGTTCAAGAACTGGTCGATCTCTGGGAACATAGATATTTCTCTACATCATACTTTACGCAATGTCCAGTATACGACCACATGCTTTTAAAGGCAACGGTGGTATGGGCGTGGGTGGACGTCAACTGCTCGCCACGCTGATTTTGTATTAAGATAAGATTTCATCTGACACGAGATGTCTCCCTCGGCGAGGAACTCGCCATTCGCTGCTTGGCGGAAT
>CAIPVD010000091.1 GCA_903868375.1 uncultured delta proteobacterium | reverse complement strand
ATGCCAGGTACGAGCTCTTGCTCTTTGGCGCCGTTGCAAGATACGTTGCGCATTGTGCAAGCGGTATCCAGCCCTCTGGGATCCCCACAAAATCGAATGCCTGCATGGCGGATATTGCGACCTGTATCGCCTGCGGGTCTGCGTTGCCAACATCTTCAGATGCGAATATTACCATGCGGCGCGCGATGAAAAGATGTTCTTCGCCGGCTTCAAGCATCCTCGCCATCCAGTAGAGAGTTGCATCGGGATCGCTGCCGCGCATACTTTTGATGAATGCGCTGATGATGTTGTAATGCTCTTCGCCCTGCTTATCGTATATCAGCGTTTTCTTTTGAATGGCGGACGCTATTATCTTCGGCGTGATCTTGTTCGCAAGGGCTGCCGCCATCTCAAGCGTATTCAGCGCGCGCCTTGCATCGCCCTCGGAAGTTTTTGCGATCAAGGTTATCGATTCATCATCTATTCTTACCTTCTTCTTTCCAAGGCCAAATTCCTTATCGGCAAGCGTTCGAACGACGATCGCTTTCAATGAATCGACGGTTAGCGGGTTCAATACATAGACCTTCGTTCTGGAAAGGAGAGGTGATATTAGTTCGAAGGATGGGTTTTCAGTAGTAGCTCCAATCAAGATGATCGTTCCGCTTTCGATGTGAGGAAGAAATGCGTCTTGCTGTGCTTTATTGAAGCGATGGATCTCGTCGATAAAAAGGATCGACTTTTTACCGGTCAGGCGCCGCTGTTTTTGTGCCGTGTCGATGATTTCGCGGACCTCTTTCACGCCAGATAGCACCGCCGAGAGCCAAAAAAAATGTGCGTCGATCGAATTTGCGATGACGTTCGCGATGGTCGTCTTTCCGCAACCTGGGCCGCCCCAAAGTATGATGGATGGCATCGCTCCCGTTTCTATCGCCTTGCGAAGAGGTGCCCCTTTGCCTAGGATATGTTCTTGCCCTAGTATCTCATCGAGATTTTTTGGGCGCATTCGTTCCGCCAGTGGGACATATCCTTTTTTGTCAGGTTGTGAAAAGAGGTCGTTCATAAGAAAGATATCTGTTGCAATTCACCCGCTTCTAGGCTGATATTAATTATAAGTCAATTGCAATGGAGAACAATGAAAAAGCTACAGGAAATATATAAAGAGAATGCAAAACATCTCTCGATAGAGGCTAGGGATCTAAAGGTCATAGCGCTTGATAGCGCATTTGAATATGGAATGGCGGCGCGCGTGGTAAGCGGCGGCCGTCTTGGTTTTGCGTATTCAACCAAGCCAACTACGACGGAAAAAGAGCTTTTTTCAATGGCGGATTCGGCCGCAAGTCATGTGTCGCCGGACGCAGACCTTATATTTCCAGCCAAGGCCGAAGACAAAAAATGGCGGTTCGATAAAGGTATCTTCGAAAAACTTGCCTCGCAGCAGAAGATCGAACTTTGCCTTAAGGTAGAAACTGCGGCGAAGGCGATCGATAAAAGGATCAAAGGCGTTAGAAAAGTTTCCTACGACGAAACTGTTAAAGAGGTTCAAATAAAAAATTCGTCCGGAGTAGATGCAAGCTTTGAAAGCGGCCTTTGTTCTTTGTCGGTGACGGTGATAGCAGAAGACCAGGGATCGTCCGAATGGGCTTCCGACGTAGATTTTGCGCTCGATCCTTCCGTATTAGATGCTGCCGAACTGGGGCGTCGCGTTGCAAAAAGGGCGCTCGCTTGCCTTGGCGGCCGGAAGATCGGCTCGCAAAAATGCGCCTGTATTTTAGAAAGGGACGTAGTTGGAAATATCTTAAGCATCTTGGCGCCGTCTTTTTTTGCGGACTTCGTTCATAAGAAAAAGTCGATATTTGCGGATAAGATCGGCCAAAAGGTCTATTCAGATATCATTACGATAGTGAACGACGTCGGCATGAAGGGCGGGCTTTCATCCGTTCCATGCGATGCGGAAGGTGGCGTTGCAAAAAGGACGGTTCTGGTCGAAAATGGAAGGCTAAACGCCTTTTTATCAGATGCTTATTATGCAAATAAAATGAATATTTTGCATACGTCGTCAAGTGTTAGGCCTCAAGTAATGCAGATGCCGAAGATAGGCGTGAACAATTTTTATATAGAACCCGGGCAAAAAGATTTGAGCGGGCTTAAAAAAGAAATGGGAAGAGGCCTTTTTGTGACCGATGTGCTTGGGCTTCATACGGCGAATCCGATTACGGGAGATTTTTCGATTGGAGTAAGCGGCTTTTGGATCGAAAATGGCCTTGAAGAACATGCAGTTAAGGGGATTACGATAGCTGGGAACATGCATAAGATGTTCCAAAATGTTCAAATGGTCGGCTCCGATTTAAAGTTTTGGCATTCGACGGGGGCGCCAAGCCTTCTTTTGAAAGAAGTTATTGTGGGTGGCGACTAAAATTTTTTGTTTGAAAAAATTAATCATTAGTATAGCTTAATGAACAATATGCAGATTGAGGCTTTTGGCCTGACCGATGTCGGCTGCCGACGCGAAAAAAACGAAGATTCCTACCTGATCAATTCCGGCCAAGATTTATACGTGGTTGCGGATGGCATGGGTGGCCATTTGGGCGGCGAGTTTGCGTCCAAATTAGCGGTCATTACCGTCGAAGAGGTGATCGGCGGCCTTATGCAAGACCCCGATATGACGCTACAGTCGAACATGGAAGTTCGTCCGGGCGATTATAAGGGCTACCTAAAATATTCGATCAGCGTTGCAAGTAACAGGATATTCGAACGTTCTGCGGTCGATCCTTCCCTTCACGGAATGGGGACGACCATCGTGGTAGTGCTGTTCCGCGAAGGAAAGGCGTACGTTGCAAATGTAGGCGATTCCCGCTGCTACCTAATACGCGGGAACAAGATAAAACAAATCACCGTAGATCATTCGCTTGTAGGCGAACAGCTACGAGCCGGCGTTATCACGTTGGCAGACGTTAAAACACACAAGTTCAAAAATATTATCACGCGTTCGGTCGGTTTCCAAGAGGACGTCGATATAGATGTGGTAGCAAAGACGACCAAGGTCGGAGATAAGTTCCTGCTTTGCAGTGACGGCCTAACGAACATGGTGACCAACGACGATATTCTTGCCATTGCCGGCGAAAAATCGCCACGCGATGCATGTAATGAATTGGTTGAGCTGGCGAATAAGAACGGTGGCGATGACAACGTAACGTGCGTCATTGCCGAAGTTGCTGCTGTGGATAATCTGCCTCTGGCAGATGAAGATACAGAGGGCATTTAAAAAAGGAGGTTCTTATGGAGCAGAGAGATCTGGAACTGATACATAAGCTCGGTTCCGAAGACAGTGTGCTGGCGTCGCTTTATAAGGAACACGTAGAGTTCGAACAAGAACTCGAGAAGCTAGAAAATAAAAGCTACCTGTCGGTAGCCGAACAAATGAAAAGGATGGAAATAAAGAAAAAGAAGTTGGCCGGTAAGGACAAGATGGAGCTGATCCTTAAAAAGTACAGGCATGATACAAAGTGCCAGTGCCATAAATAAAATGAACAATAATTTGATCGCGCGCGAGGGCTGGCCCTTTATAGGCATAGCCCTCGCAGTTTTTATAATAACCGTCACTATCGGCAGCATTCCATTAGTGGTAGCCGCTTTCCTCCTTACGCTTTTCGTCGTTTGGTTCTTTCGTAACCCCGAACGCGAAACGCCGAAAGAAAAAGGCGTTGTTGTCTCTCCCGCAGATGGAACCGTGATCGCTGCCATGGGAAACTCGGGCGGCGATACTAAGATCAGCATATTCATGTCGGTCTTCAATGTGCATGTGAATAGGATCCCAGCCACCGGAGTTGTTAAAAGAATAGAATACAATAAGGGAAAGTTCCTTGTCGCATCAAAGGACAAGGCATCTCTAGATAACGAACAGAACGCGATTACAATAGAAGACGAAAACGGCAGGCGCATCAAGTTCGTTCAGATCGCGGGCCTTGTCGCACGGCGAATAGTCTGCTACCTTAAAGAAGGCGACAGTGTGAATAGGGGCGAACGTTTTGGAATGATACGCTTTGGTTCGCGTATGGACGTATATCTTCCGGCAGGTTTCACTATTCAGGTGAAAAAAGGCGATAAGGTCTCGGCCGGATCAACCGTATTAGGATACTATGGATGATATTCCCGTAAAAAGAGAAGGCATTAAGAAAGGCATATACCTTCTTCCGAACCTTTGCACGACCGCCAGCCTCTTCTGCGGATTCTACTCGATCGTTTCGTCGCTGAAGGGAGAGTTCGTAACAGCCGCTTGGGCGATACTTGCAGCCGGTATCTTTGATTTTATGGATGGCCGCATCGCGCGCCTTACGAAGGCGAACAGCGAGTTCGGCGTTGAATACGATTCGTTGGTTGACCTTGCATCTTTTGGTTTAGCTCCTGGGGTGTTGGTTTACACATGGGCATTGCAGCCGTTCGATAGGATAGGTTGGCTTGCAGCGTTCCTTTTCTTTGCCTGCGGCGCGCTCCGTCTCGCAAGGTTCAATGTGCAAAGCGACAACGTGGAAAAGAGATATTTTCAGGGTTTGCCGATACCGGTCGCCGCTTATGTACTTGCAACCTTCGTTATATTTCACGATTACCTTTACGATATACCGCCGCTTAAGAGCTGGTTCGTGCTTGTCATGACCGTTGTCCTTGCGCTTTTAATGGTATCGACATTTCGCTATTACAGTTTCAAACAGGTCGATTTCAAGAGCAGGTGGTCGTTCTTCATGCTTGTCATCTTCGTCGGCGTCTTTTTCCTGATAGCCGCGGAACCAAAGGTAACGATGTTCTTTGTAGTCCTTACATACGTTACGACCGGAATACTCGAAGAGATCATCACTCGCCGTAAGAGCAAGGCGTTACTTGGAAAATTCCGCGCATGGAAGTCTTTGAAGGTCGAGGCCAGTTCCGAAGAAGATGATGATAGCGGGGAAGGTTATCGGGATGTAGGAACATCGGAAGATCCGGACGACGACGATCAGAATGATCAGCAATTGCATCATTAATTATGCCCAAATGCGTTTTTTGCCAGAAAGAGGTTGAAGTGGTGGACAGAGTAGGTGTGCGCGACGACTGCAATAACTGCGGGAGTTCGCTCCATTGCTGCCTACAGTGCGAGTTTTACGATGTAGGTTCCTTCCACGAATGCCGCGAACGAGTTGAATATAGGATCGAACACAAAGACAAGGCCAACTATTGCGAGATGTTTCATTTTGGGAGAAATGCTGTAGAAACGCTTGCAGACAAAGATAAAGTAAAAGCCGCGCTCGATGCCTTATTTAAGAAATAACCTTTTTTTGAAGGTAGCCAGTTTTATTCCCACCAATAAGAAAAGATAAGGAAATAGCGAAGCGAAGCTCTGTGGTAGCGCCGCGCCGGAAATATTGCCGCAGCCGCTTCCTTCCTGTGCGGTCGTCATGTTGGTATCTGAATTGGTGTTTGTTTCTGTTTCGGCCTGTTTTGCCGTGTCTAAACATAGCCCCGACATCGTGTCTACGTACGCACATGAACTCGTTTGTGTTGAAGTTCCCAACTCGCATTCAAGCGGAGAGCTTCCCGCAACAGCTTGATAATTATTGGCGGTATCGCAGACGCATTGGCCACTTTCTAGCACCTGCCCTTTATCCGTGCATGTAACTTCAGCATTGGGGGTGGTGGTCGTGGTGGTCTTGACCGGTGTAGTTACGGGTTCTTCGGCGCATATGTAACCTTCCGATGTATGCTTTGTAAGCGGTTTATCGGCAGGACATTCACAGTTGTTGCTGTTGTCAGCACCTTGGTACCTGCAGGTGCAGCTATTGTCATCGCTCGTATATGTGAACATCTTTCCTTTATCGTTGCAAGCCGGGCGCGCATCGATCTCACACGCGTTCTTGGACTTTACGAATGTCTCTCCAGCTCCGCATATGCAATCGAAGGCGTTAATGTCGAAGGATTTGTAACCCTTATCCAGGCATTTTGCATTCTCGGCCGTCGTGTCGATGCAAATGCCTTTCGAATAGGTCAGGCCCGTTTCACAGCTTTCACATCTGTCGTTCTCGGCCAAAATATTTGCAGCGCCTTGTTTTGCGAGCGTGCTTTTAAGGTCGAGCGTTTCGATATTGTTCTTTAATGGGCTGTTGCATGAATGTAGTACGCAGACGTCACCAAGCTTCGTGTAGCCGCTCTTGCATGAGCAGGTTGCGTTGTTGTTAGTATCTACCGTCATGTCCATTCCATAAGGGCAGCTTGCGATGCATTGTCCGTTCGCTGTTGGAAAAATACCTTTGTCCGTATTGCAGGTGAATTGGTAATTCTTATCGTCGTATTTATAAAGAGACGGATCGGGGTTCGCTTGACAAACGATATTGCTAGCGAATGTGTCGCCATTATTGCTCACGATAATGCTTTGTCCATCGGGGCAACTGTCCGGCGTTATGGCCATGTCCTGGGTAAAATCAAGCAGCATCTCGGTTATATCGGCCATGATGTAAGGATGGTTCCCGTCTCCGCCGCTCGTATAAATGAATTCTATCTGTTCGCCCGACTTGATCGATTTAAAGACGTGGGAATCAGCTGCCCTGTAATAATATCCAAGCGCTTCATCCAGCTGCGCTGTGTTTCCTATCCAGCGAATGGGTAAAAGTTTTGCGATGTTTCTATCCTTATAAGAATATTTGACGACCGCAAGTTGAGGTTTATCGTCCAGCTTATTTACAATGTGGCAGCCATTAAAGTTGTAATTGCAGAACATCTTCTGCGGTGTTTTGCTTGTTATCTCTATAGGGGGAACCCCCTTTTTCTGATTTACCACCAGTGAAAGGTGCGTGTAGGGTCCGTAGTCGTGCTCCCATCTTTTGCACGTTGCCGTCATGTCGCAATAGGGGATCATTACCGCCATTTGTTCAGCTATCAGCAGCACCGAAGGGTTGCCTAATTTTACGTAAGGTATTTGTAAGTTATCCAGGCTGCTCATTATATTTGTGCCGACGTACGTCAGTGGATATCGATTCATTGCCTCCAGGTTCCAGCCGTTGCGGCGAAGTTGTTCGAAGATATTATTGTCGGGGACCGAGAACATGTCGTTCGGGTCCCAGAAGGCAAGCGTTGCACCGACATCGGCATCGATAACCGGCAGCGGCGATATATTGTCTTTAGCGTAATTTATCACAACGTTCGCCATGTAGAGCTTGCCGCTGTATGCGACCTTTGCGAGCGAGCCGCTTCTGATATTTATGTACAGGTTTCTAAGTGTAAGCGTTGCGCCGCTTCCAATATTGAATGCCGCCTTATCATTTGTATCGATCGTCATGACCGAATACGATCCGCATGGCGCCGAGCCGCTGGGATCACATTTGTCATGGCCGCCGCTGAATATCTGTATGCCGTCGTTATCATGAAGCCCTTCGCTTATAAGATTCTGAACTACATATACATCATTAGTATCGTATCCGTAATCGCATTTGCCATCTTCGGCTTGGTAACCAAGGCAAATGCCAAGAGAACCGCTCGAAGGCTTGTGGACGAAAGCATTATAACCCGCGATCAATATGGACCTTTCGCTAGATATCGTGCTTGGGTTTGAGATCGTGATCGAGCCGCCGTTGTCTCCGTTTACTTTTTCGGAAAGGCATTGCGATAACTTTTCGTAATCCTCTGCATTGTCTTCATATGAGGTGCACTCTTCGTCGGCGAGATTATGCTTGGTGTTGAAGTAACGCGTCTTGAACATAATCACGTTTGTATCGGATATTCTGCAATTGCTACCGTCGCTGTTGATCGCACCGATGATGGCATCCATCTTACCGCAATCGTCATAACCGTCGGGCGCCATGTCCTTTAGATTTCCGGCGATGCAACCGAAATTGTCTCTTAAAGCGCACGTGTAATTTGCTGCGAATGAACTCGTTGAAATAGCAACGGTTGCGATAGCTATGAACACGGCTATGGAGCAATATTTCTTCACTGACGATTATATGAGCAAGTCTCATGCCATAGTTTAGTGTTACAACTAGTTGATAATATTGATCAATTTAGGGAGGGTTTACCTGTATTGGTGACTTAAGACATCACTTGTGGGATTTTATTTTCAGCCTAAACGATCCAAGAATTGCCATCAAAAACAGGTATGGAAGCAAGGCGCTAGCTGCCCCCGAGGCGATTGTCGATCTGGAAACCGAGCAGCCACCAGTTGCTGCAGTATCTGTTGTGACAGGTTTTGTGGTCTGTGCTTGGACGCAAAGGCCGCTCATCGTATCTATATAGCCACCAACGCACGTGTTAGTATTCGTTGTAGTTGTTGTTGCGGATTTAACGCAGACGAGCGGGTTACTGGCCGTTACAGCTCCTGTGGCTTCATAATCATCTTTGCATTCGCAGTGGTCAACGTTCCATGTCTGAAACGATCCCGTGCATTGATCTTGTGGCGCTGGAGCCGGTTTTGCCACGCATTTTCCGCTAGTGCACGTTTCGTCGCTGCCGCAATCTGCATCTTTCGCACATTCTACCGTGTCCTTCTTTACCTCTGCGGCACAAATATATACGGAGTTCTTCTTGGTTATCGTGCTTCCAGATGAGCAAGCGCATGTTGTGTCATCCACCCTTGAAGCGCCTGTTATGCATGCGCAGCTATTGTCGGTTGACACCCAGGTGCTCCCTTTTGTTTTAGCATCGCATGTTTTCTTGGCCTCACATATCTTGATGCCGTTTTTATCGACCTCTACACTGCCTGTGCCACATCCTTTAAATAGCCATTGTCCGCCAATAAGCCCATAGTTTGGCGCCGGCGCCTTTCCAATTGCGGCAAGAAGAGTCGACAGGTTGCCTTTAAAGACTAATGTTGAATTGTCGAGGTCGAACTGTGAGCAATGATTTGACCATGCGCCTTTACATTTTTTATCGTAGCCCAGCTGCTGCCAGTATTTGCAGGCATTTTCTTTTTCGCATGTGTCCTGGTCGGTCCCGTTCTTGGCAGCGAGATAATAACATAATTTCTTGTTGAGAGTCATTTCGTTATTGAACTGATCGTCGGAGCATAATGTTGTGGATTGGTCCGCTTCAACTATTCTTGAATAGTCGATCGATAATTTCCCGAGTATATTGATCAATGCAGGCGACCCGATATCATAAACATATTGGGGGGTCGTCTTTGCCAGGTTCCCTAAATAATGGAATACTATCTGATCGGCATCTATCCTTTGAGGCGACGAGCAGATTTCTACTTTGGTATTTAGCTCGGGATTTGTAGTTGTTTGACACACGGGAGCACTGGAGTATGGCATCCATATTACGACGGCATTGTCATAGGTCTTATCTCCTCGTGTTATGGTTTTGAATTCCTGCATATATCCGCTGCAATATAGATTATCCTGGCCCGGGAAATTTTGTTTTATGTAATCCAGGGTTTTCTTTCCGGCAGGGCTGCAGGCAATGCCCGCAGATATTCCATAACGATAGAGTTCAGCTATTATTAGGGTGTCATTGGCTGCGGTGGGGGTTATCTCCCTCGTGAATATCAATTTTGTGCACTCGTCGGACCCCACGCAACCCTCTGCGTTCGAAAACGAAGAGCCGCTTTGCGTGTTCTTATCGGCCTCGACAAGCGGCAATTGCAAGCTGATCGGAGAAGTTGGGTCGAAAGCTATGTATTTCTTTTTGGAATAATCGGCGAAGGCCTTGCTTTTGTGATCTGGACTCTCAAAAATGTATTGGCTGTTGAATACAGTGTTGTTGTCAAATTTTTTCCCGAATTTCTTTACGAAGGTGCCGATGCCGCCGGATCCTATGCCGTCGAATATGTTATCTACGACCTTGTTGTTCTCTACCACGCCGGCTCCGTGAACGTTGTCGCTTTTGCACTGGTTCTGATCGCTTAAATAGCAGGAGGTTAAGTCTATCATTATGCCGTCGCCTTTGAAGCCATTGTGAACGATGCGCGAATCTCTGTACGGGATAAGAAGAGGCGATGCCGTATTGCTATCAAAGACGTTACCGTAGAAGTTAATTCCTGAAGGGAGGTTTGCGCCGCCATCGTATTTTATTATCGGGCCCTTAAAGTTTTTAAATATAAGGTTCGAAAAGGTGACGCT
>CAIPVD010000090.1 GCA_903868375.1 uncultured delta proteobacterium | reverse complement strand
TACAAGGTGGAAATGATCGACGACCTGGTCAAGTCCGACAACGTCGCCGCGGTCAGCCTGTACGCCCAGGGCGACTTTCTGGACATGTGCCGCGGTCCGCACCTGCCCGACACTGGCCGGCTCAAGGCATTCAAGCTGCTGACCACTGCCGGAGCATACTGGCGCGGCGATGAAAAGAACCAGATGCTTCAGCGCATCTATGGAACTGCATTTGCCGACAAGAAACAGCTAGAAGATTATCTTAAACTTTTAGACGAAGCCGAAAAGCGCGACCACAGAAAACTTGGAATGCAGCTCGACCTTTTCTCCACGATGGACGAATATGGCGCGGGACTCGTCCTTTGGCATCCAAAGGGCGCACGCATTCGCGATTCCATCGAAACATTCTGGAAGCAGGAACACTACAAGAACGGTTACGACATTTTATATACTCCGCATATCGGACGCAGCACACTTTGGGAAACATCGGGGCATCTTGGTTTCTATCGCGAAGGAATGTATTCGCCGATGGATATCGATCATAACGATTATTACGTTAAGCCGATGAACTGCCCGTTCCATATTCAGATCTACATGAAAAAGGCCAGGTCGTACCGCGATCTGCCTTTGCGCTGGGCGGAGCTTGGCACCGTGTACCGTTATGAAAAGAGCGGTGTGTTGCACGGTTTGCTGCGCGTTCGCGGATTTACGCAAGACGATGCCCACATTTTCTGTACGCCTGAACAAATAGAGAACGAAATTTTAGAGGTCTTGCGTTTTTCGCTGGCAATGTGGAAGTCGTTCGGATTCACAAACATTAAGGCTTATCTTGCAACTCGCCCGGAAAAAGCGGTCGGCGATCCTGCAAGATGGAATCAGGCAACGGCCGCACTTAAGAAGGCGATCGATGCCGAAAAACTTGAATATGAACTAGACGAAGGCGGCGGCGCTTTCTACGGCCCAAAGATAGACTTGAAAATTAAAGATGCGATAGGCCGTGAATGGCAGATGACGACGATCCAGTTCGACTTTAATATGCCGGAACGTTTCGATATGCATTACATTGGAGCAGATGGCCAGAAACACAGGCCTTACATGGTTCACAGAGCGCTGCTTGGAAGCTTAGAACGTTTCTTCGGAGTGCTTACAGAACATTATGCAGGCGCCTTCCCACTGTGGCTAGCACCAGTTCAGGCGAACATACTTACGATATCCGATGCACAGGCAGAATATGCAAAGGGAGTTGCGGCAACACTTAGAGCCGCAGGCTTACGCGTTGAAATAGACGACCGAGGCGAGAAGCTGGGCCTTAAGATCCGCGAATCGCAGATGCAAAAGGTTCCTTATATGCTCGTCATCGGCGCAAAAGAAGCAGAAGCTAATTCGGTTGCCGTTCGCTCACGAGCTAAAGGCGATCTTGGTGTGATGGAAGCTGCTAAGTTCGTTGAACTGGCAAAAGCCGAAATAGAAGAAAAGAAATAACAAAGGAGGGCAGTATCAGCAGAGAAAAAGAATTAAGGATAAATTTTAGGATCCGTATCCCGGAAGTAAGGCTCATTGGGCCCGATGGTTCGCAGATGGGCGTTTTTCAGACGCGCGATGCATTAAAAAAGGCGGAAGAGTTCGGGTTAGACCTTGTGGAAATTTCGCCGATGGCAAGGCCGCCGGTCTGTAAAATAATGGATCATGGCAAATATAAATACGATATTGCCAAGAAGGAACACGAGGCAAAGAAGCACCAGGCGGTTATAAAGTTGAAAGAGATAAGGCTTCGCCCGGCGACCGATGAGCACGATCTTATGACCAAGGTCAAGCATATCAAACGGTTCTTGGAAGAAGGAGATAAAGTAAAAGTTACGGTTCAGTTCAGAGGTAGAGAAATGGCCCATCAGGAGATAGGCAGAAAGATGATGGATCGCATTACCACTGAACTTGGAACATTAGCAGTACCAGAACAGAGATCAAAAATGGAAGGCAGGTTCCTCAACATGATATTTGGACCTGCGCCGAAAGGAAAATAGTATGCCAAAGTTAAAAACGAACAGTGGAGCAAAAAAGAGGTTCAAATTCACCAAGACAGGAAAGGTGAAGATGAAAAGAGCTATGCTTCGTCATATCCTAACGTCCAAGGGGAACGCGCAGAAAAGGCGCCTTTCTTCTCTGACGCTCGTTGCAGAGGAAGATATGACGAAACTAAGAAAGCTCATGCCTTATTCGTAATGAATAAGAATTAACAAGGAGTGTAATATGCCGAGAGCAAAACGTGGATTTAAAGCGCGAAGGCGCCGCAATAAGGTCCTGAAAATGGCGAAGGGCTACTATGGTGGCCGTAGTAAACTTATCAGGACAGCAACCGAAGCCGTTGAAAAGGGCTTGGATTACGCATTTAAAGATCGTCGTGCGAAAAAACGCGACTTTAGGGCGCTTTGGAACGTCCGTATCAGCGCAGCTGCAAAGGAGAATGGAACTTCTTACAGCAAAATGATCGCTGGCCTTAAAAAGGCAGGCATCGCGCTCGATAGAAAGGTCTTGGCCGAAGTTGCAATTAGCAATCCCAAGGACTTTGCTGCAATAGCAGCGTTAGCCCGTTAAAAAATGAACCAGCTACTGGACCGGCTTGCAAACATCGAAGTCGAAGCTAAAGAGAAGGCCGCTACCGTCAAGTCCGACGAGGACCTTAAAGTAGCAAGGGCTTATTTTCTTGGGCGTAAAGGTGTAGTCACGGACCTTTTAAAGATGCTCGGGAGCTTGCCTTCCGAAGAACGCCCGGCAGCCGGATCACGAATCAATACGCTGAAGGTACAGCTAACGACACGTTTCGATTCGCTCGAGAACGAGCTTAAGTCCAAAGGAATAGATAAGGCGCTTGGCGAACAGGTAGATATCACATTGCCTGGGCGCGTGGCGAACCTTCCTGGAAGCACCCATCCGGTAAGCCAGATACTTCTTCGAATGGAAGAGATCTTCACAGGCCTTGGTTTTTCCATCTTCGAAGGCCCGGAGATCGAAACCGATTACTTTAACTTCGAAGCGTTGAACGTTGCTAAGGACCATCCTGCCCGCGATATGCAGGACACTTTCTATATCGAAGGCTCGTCCGAACATCTTCTTCGTACCCACACATCTCCAATGCAGATCCACGTGATGAAGAAGGCTAAGCCGCCGATCCGCGCGATATTTCCTGGAGCGGTCTATAGGCGTGACGCAGATATCACGCACAGCCCGATGTTCCATCAGGTGGAAGGGTTGGTCGTCGATGAGAATATCACGATGGCGCACCTTAAAGGTACGCTAACCGAATTCCTTCATCAGATGTTCGGCGGAGATTTTGCGGTTAGTTTTAGGCCAAGCTTCTTCCCGTTCACAGAGCCATCTGCCGAGGTAGATATCCAGTGCATGATGTGCAGAGGTAAGAAGGTAACGCCAACTGGTGAACCTTGTCGTGTTTGCAAACAAACGGGTTGGATGGAGATACTTGGTGCTGGAATGGTACATCCGGCGGTGTTCGAAGCGGTTGGTTACGATCCTAAAAAAGTTAAGGGCTTTGCGTTCGGCATGGGAGTTGAACGTATCGCAATGCTGAAATATGGCGTTTCGGATATTAGATTATTTTTTGAGAACGATATAAGATTTTTGAGACAGTTCTAATTTATGTTAGTAACCTATAACTGGCTAAAAGAATTCGTTGATATCAGCGTGAAACCCGCGGAACTCGCGGATAAGCTGACCATGTCTGGCTTTGAGGTGGAGTCGTTAGCTATTCACGACGACGATGCGGTCATGGATATCAATGTTACTCCTAACAGAGGCGACTGCCTTTCTATTCTTGGAATTGCGCGGGAAGTTGCGGCGATAACTGGCAAGAAACTGGAACATAAGAACCTAGGAAAGCAGGAACGTGGTGCGCAAAAGATCAAAGAGTTCGTTTCTGTTGAGATCAAAGATAAAAAGAAATGCCCAAGATATGCAGCGGGCGTTGTTCAGAATCTGAAGATAGGTCCTTCTCCAGATTGGCTCGCAAAAAGATTAGAGGCCTGCGGGATCCGCTCTATTAATAACGTGGTCGATGCCACGAACTACGTGATGATCGAAACGGGGCAACCGTTCCATGCGTTCGACCTCCGTTACGTTCGCGGGCAAAAGATAATTGTAAGACAGGCTGGGAGCGATGCCGAGTTCGTGACCTTAGATGGCGAAAAGAGAAAACTTATCTCCGAAGACCTTTTAATTTGCGATGCGGAAGGCCCCGTTGCATTGGCAGGTGTTATGGGTGGCGCAAATTCGGAAGTAAAGCCCGATACGACATCGGTGCTCCTTGAAAGCGCATACTTCGAACCATCTACGGTCAGGCGCACTTCAAAGAGGCTAGGCCTTGGAAGCGAGTCTTCACGACGGTTTGAGCGCGGTGTAGATGGAACTGCAACTCTAGAAAATCTTGAAAGACTCACAAGCCTTATCATTAAAATAGCTGGCGGAACTCCGGCACAAGACTTCATCGATATCAATTCACTTAATGTGACGCCTGCAAATATAAATATAACGCCGAAGGATGTTTCAGATCTTTTGGGCGTCGATGTTAAAGCTTCCGATATAAAGAACTATCTCTCAAGTCTTGGCATTGCTTACGAGAATGATGTTTGTACTGTTCCCTCATATAGGCCAGATATTACAAGGCCTGTTGATATTGCGGAAGAGGTCGCACGTCTTCATGGCTACGATAAGATTCCAGTTAGCCGTCCATCGTTCGAAATGACCGCGATCCAAAAACCACTTGCTTTCAATTACCGTGTAAGGGCTCGCGAGTTCTTTAAGGCGAACGGTTTTTACGAAGCTGTGAACTACGGTTTTTGTTCGCCGTCCGATATCGAACCTTTCGAAAAAGAACCGGTTAAATTGGCAAATCCTCTTGGCGTAGAATTTTCGGCTATGACGCCGACACTCCTCGCGGGATTACTTAATAACTTAAGGCTGAATCTGAACATGGGTGCTGAAAGTGTTAGGCTCTTCGAGATAAGGCCGGTCTTCTTAAAGAATGCAAAGCTCGCAGAGACAGAAGAGCGGCGCTTAAGCGGTGTTATGTATGGAAGGCGCACGGACCTTACCTGGTCATTTAAAGAGGCAGATGTCGATTTCTTCGATGTAAAAGGTGTCTGCGAAACGCTTATTAAACATCTAGGAATATCTGAAATAAAGTTTGTGAAACAGGAAAAATATTCGTTTCTTCATCCGAAGGCCAGTGCATTGATAATTGTGAACGGCAAGGAAGTTGGATCTTGCGGGCTATTACATCCATCAGTTGCCGCAAAGTGGGACGTTAAAAAAGATGCCTGCGTCTTTGAACTGAATTGGGATCTATTAGTTGCAGAAGCAGATAAGGTAAGGCGGTCGTTCAAGGCGCTCGAACGTTTCCCGACTGTCAGGCGCGACGTGGCTTTGCTGCTAAATGATTCGGTCCAGTCTAACGACATTCTTTCCTCGATTAAAGATTTCGGAAGTGCTATTATCCAGCGCGCAATGCCTTTCGACGTATATAAAGGCAAGGGTATCCCGGAAGGAAAAAAGAGCGTTGCATATGCGGTCATGTATTACGATTCGACGCGAACATTGACCGACGAGGTAGTTGGCGAGACGCACAGTAAATTGATATCTTATTTAAAAGATAAATTAGGTGCTGAAGTTAGATAAATAAAAAAAGGAGGGTATAT
>CAIPVD010000089.1 GCA_903868375.1 uncultured delta proteobacterium | reverse complement strand
GATCTGTCACCGCCATTCTTGACAAAACTTTTGGTGGAAAGAAGATGGAAACATCGGCTGCGCTTGCGGAATATTTGCTAGAAACCGCGCACGTTGCAACGGTCCCAGGTGAAGCCTTCGGCATTGGCGGTTACATCAGGCTTTCGTTTGCAACCTCGATGGAACTTATCAAAGAAGGATTGGATAGGATAGAAAAGGCGTTAAATTAAAAGATCCCAATATTATCTATTCCAATCGCCGGTCTCTCTGAAGACATCTATATAATCTTCCGGCACCCCTAATAGTTTTAGTTCTTCGGGCATAACTCGGGTAGGTTGGAATGCGCTGCACGACCTTTCAAACAATCGGGATAAACTAGATTGCAGATTGATATAAGATTGCCTAAAAAAATCAGAAACCGCAGGCCCTCTGTACGTATGCAAGTAACGAATAAACTCGATCAATGCTAGCAAGTCTTCTTTATAAGGAGATCCCCCTGCGGCTCTTAGCGCTTTTTCTAAATCTAGATGCACCTCTCTATGGGACATATGGCGTTCTTGCACCCGCACTCCAGGCGTATATCCAGTGCAAACTCCGGCAGTGCCGCCAACAGATGGCGAAGTGCGGCTCACGGCTATGCCATCGCTTTTCGTTTTAATATTAACAACACCTTCCGTCCTCATTAAAGCAATGAATGCCCCTTCAATTCCTAAAGCCCTTTCCAAAACTTGCCCAGGAACGCCATGGTAAACTGTCAAGTGATAGAGCACATATCCATTCGCTCCGGTGACTATAAGCGAATCGGGCCTTGTCTGCCATGTCGTTCCTCTCCATTCAAACGACTTACCGGCAGCTGCATTAGCAGTTGAAGTTGGGCCGGCACCATCCGCCATAAGTTTTCTATCAGCTGCCGAAGCGGCGTCCGATGCGAAGAGCGCTGCGTTCGTTTGAGCCGGCGCCTGGTAAAGAAGCGCCGTGTTTATTGCTGGCGCATTGGCATCGATGAATGATGGAACCGAACCAACAAGTCCGCCGCCGACTCCTGCTAATCCGCTGAAAATTGTGTTTGAAGAAAACCCTAGATTTGTTGGTGCGACTGGAAGAGGCATAAATATTCTCCTTTTTTTGTTTTTATCTTGGAAGAGTTCCTAGTCGAATAATGGAAAAATGTCAAATATTTTTATGCGGCGTGCGAGAGCCTCACTAAAAACAACTTGCTGATATTACTATGCTCTGATAATCAGCACTTGTGACCGATTCCCGCATCAAAACGCAGATACTGGATATAATCTTCGGCCAGGTACCAAAAAATGATTGCGTGGTTTTTTTGTTCGGAAGTCATGCAACTGGCGATGCTATCCATAGCTCCGACATTGACATCGGCTTGCTGGCCAAAAAAAGCGTTCCCTCTCGTGCTTTTGTAGAGATACAGGAACAGCTGAACAACGATATTTCTACACTGCAGAAGATCGATATCATTGACTTTTCGTCGGTGAACGAAAAAATAAAAACAGAGGCTTTAAAGGAGATAAAAATATGGCACGAAGGAAAAAACTGTCGAGGACTTTTGAAAAATTTGAAGCGGGATTGAACAAGCTCATAGAAGCAACCTCGAAAGAGTTTGAAGCCAAATACGACAAGGACATCATCGTTGAAATCGTGGTCAAACGTTTTGAATACACATTCGAAACGATGTGGAAGACATTGAAGGAAATATTGCTCGATGAAGGAATCGAAACAGTTTCGCCCTTAAGCTGTTTTAAGGAAGCATTCAATATTGGCCTAATCGATAAGAGTCATGAAGAGGTCTTTCCCTTAATGGTCAGAAAAAGGAACGAGATCGTTCACACGTATTCGGATGAAGATGCTTACGAAACATATCTTTTGATCAAGTCCAGCTTCGTGGATGCGATCAAGGCGCTGTTCGAGAAGATAAAAATGCGGCCGTAGTTTTGTCTTCAAAGGCCTTGATATACTGCCCGCAATTGCTGCCTATCTGATTTTCTTCCAGTTCGCCAATGCTGTAGAGAACGTCGAAGCCGGAACCCTTCAATTCATCTACTACAGGCGGAACGTTAAGAGGCAACGCCTTCAGTTCGGCCGCGCGCGCCTTGAAGGTTGGATTAAGAGGCGTCATCTTTATGAAAAATTCTTCCGGCGAAAATATTTCTTTCAGCCGCCGCGGATCGATCGAATAATCATCCGCCAAGATAAAGTTAAGCGTCACCTTTCTTCCGCCTTTTGTGTAAAACCTGGCGCCATATTCCGCGATTTCTTCCAAGTTCCACTTCTGCACCGGCATTATTCTATCTCTTAAGGCTTCGTCGGTGGAATGAACGGAGAACTGCAGCTGAAAAGAATCGCGGTACAGCTCGTTTTTTATTTCCAGCAGCTCTTCGAAAAAGCTTCCGGCAGAACGCGGTGCAATTGTTGATAATGAAGGAAGAAGCCCTTTCGCTTCGTATCTTTTTGGCAGTTTGCGCAAAACTGCGAGGACATTTTCATTGAACGAAGGCTCGCCGACGCGCGCGAACTGTATCTTGAATTTTTTCGCCGTTACAACTCTACTCGGATAAAAGAGATCGACCATATGGTCGATCTGGAAAAGTATATCCTCGGCGGAAAGTTTGCCGGCGAACGATCCTCCTGCGTCGCACATTTCGCATTCCACCGGGCAGCCGTAAAGCGTCGAAACGATAAGCACCCATTTATCGCTGCGCGAAAATGGCGGCTGTAGCGACTGAACAAACTCTACCCTTTTGCCTTCTTTCGATTCGGCAATATAGACTTGAGCTAGGTCTTCGCGCCCTACCGTTCTTACTATCTTCACTTTGTGTTTTCCTTTTGGATTATATCCTGCGCCGCAAACATGCCGTCACCTGCCGCCATCACAAGCTGCCTTAAATTTCCGCGTACGACATCGCCCGCAAAATATAGGCCTTCAACTTTTATGTCCATTAGTTCTTTGGAAATAAAATCGGTGCAAGGTTCTCTTCCTATCGCCGCAACAACGTGGTCGTAGCCCAGGTCTTTGAATTCTTCGCCGATAAAGAGTTCGACCGATGGATGTTTCTTCGCTCGTTCGTAAAGAAGCTTTAAGCAAGTTGGCGCGGTACTTCTGCAATAGAGCGAAACCTGATTATCGTTCTTTGCAAGGTTCAACGCGTAATCGAACGCCGCATCGCCACCGCCTATCACGGCCATGCGCTTGTTCCTTACATTTCGCAGCGGATAGACATCGTATTCGACCTTATCTCCTATATCTAGAACCTTCGGTTTTGTTCCGGTCGCAATAACAACATACTTACATTTTATATCTTCATCTATTATCTTGATCTCAAATCCATCATCTGTTCTCTGAATGCCGTTCACTTTCCCTTTTGTTACCTCTATCCCCAGATCCGACATCTGCCTTCTGAATCGCGCCACCAATTCGATACCGCTAATAGGCTTCTCAAGCCCCGGATAATTTTCAACCAAGTTGGCGTTAAGCAAAAGCCCGCCTATGTCGCCCTTTTCAAAGATAGCGAACTCTATGCCAGCGCGGCGAAGCTGCAAGGCTGCAGTTATCCCCGCAGGGCCTGCACCTATTATGGTTACGGTTTTGGTGTTCATTTTAAAAGCTCGGACGTCTTTACAGGAACAGCGAAGCCTCTTGCAAGGTTAAAGATAGATGCATGGTGATGCGATATTTTATGTGCGCCGGTCGCGTCGATAACGATATATGGAACAAAGTTGCGGATAAACGCAGACCTTGCGGTCGTTTCGCAGCAGAGATGCGTAACAACGCCCGTTATAACGAGATGCTTGATCTTCTTGCGTTTAAGAAACTTTTCAAGGCTCGTCCCGAAAAAAGCGTCATAGCTATGCTTAACGATCACCTTTCCCTTGGCGGCATCTAATCTTTCGTCGATCTTGCTTAAAGAATCTTTCTTATCGATCCGCTCGCGCCACCACCTGCACATGAGATTTTTCTTATCGACATCTATATGCCTTGTGAAGACGACAGGCCGGTTCACTTCATAAAATTCGGCCACAAGTTTATTTATGTTTTTAATTATTTTCGGCGTGCCTGGAACATAGGCGTGCGAACTCTTACTCGTAAAATATCCCTGCATGTCAATGACGATGAGCGCGGCATGTTTTGGATCGAAGTTGAACTGCTCATGTCTTTTACACTTATATCGCATAATTTTAGGAGTGGTGAGTTTCTCCAAATACCTCCGCGGAGAATATCTCTATCGTTGTCTTTGGATCTTTCCATGCGTCCGGAGGCAGTCCGGCCTTATGGCATGTCTGTTCCAGGAATGTTTCCCTGTCCCAGCCCCACTCCGTTGCGACCTGGGGAAGAAGCACGCCACCACGATATCCCTGCCTCATCATTATTCCATGATGGCCCACTTCTATCTCGCTCACATCGGTTATTTTCTTCATGGGCGACAGCACGGATATCTCAAGGTCGATCTCTTTTAGCTCATCCGGCCGGACCGGCGAAAAGCGGGTGTCTTCTGTAGAGGCAGCACAAGCCATTTCCTGAATGGTCTTAACGAGCGGCCCATAACCCACCATATTTCCGATGCAGCCGCGAAGCTGTCCGCGTTTGTGAAGAGTTACGAACGCGCCGGCATACTCGGCAAACGCACCTTTGGCATCCGGTAGCGTTGGTAACTTACGGTCATTTATATGCGCCTCTATAGTGTCGCGCGCCAGTTTTAACAACGTCTGCCGCTCGGTGTTGCTTAATGTCATATTTTCTCCCTCGTTTTTTAAGCTAACACTTTAACTTTTACAAAGCAATTTCGTTTTAAACCCTTGCAGAGGACACGATGGCCATGCTAGCCAAGTTGGTATATGAAAAACATCTTTCAGAACCTTATCATTACAGGCAGGCCTGCCTGTGGCAAATCTGAATTCATCGATTTCATGAAGAAAACGCCTGCTGAAAAAAGGGCAACCGCGTTCCACATCGGCAATTTCGAAGAGATGGACGACTTCCCCTGGCTATGCGAACTTTGCGATTCAGACGATGCGCGCGAGGCAAAGGGAGAGGCGCGCCTCTATACCGAGAAGGTGCCTGAAGGTTTCAATGTCACAAAGCCAAAGCTCCGCGGCTCGCTCGTCGCAAAGATGAACGAGGTAATGACGGAAAAGTATATAAAGAAGCCGGAATTCTACAAGAACGGCACCCTTCTCATCGAATTTGCCCGCGGCCAGCAAGATAATTTTCACGACAGCCTGAACGCGCTAACAAAAGATATCCTGACACGCTCTGTGATCCTGCACATTCTGGTTTCGTTCGAAGAATCTTACAGAAAGAATCACGCCCGTTACAAAAAGGGTTTGGAAGCATCTATATTAAGCCACAAAGTCCCGGATAAGGACATGTACGGCTTCTTTAAAGACAACGACTGGCTTGAGCTGACAGGCAACAAGCCCTTCGGATATGTAACTCTTAACGGCGTTAAGGTGCCATTCGTAACGATGCAGAACGAACCGGAACTTACCGATGTAACAGGGCTAACCGAACGTTATGGGAATGCCTTGAATAAGCTGATGGAACTCTACACCGGAGGCAAAAAATGACAAAACAGTCGTTCGACAACATCATTGTAATAGGAAGAGGCGGCTGTGGTAAATCCGAGCTGATAGATTTTCTAAAGAAGACGCCGGAAGCGGAACGCCTGCAAAAGTTTCACGTAGGCCCGTTCGCAGAGATCGACGATTTTCCATGGATCCACACCATGCTGAAAGACGAAGACATTTGGGAAAAACTCGGCCGGCCGAGAGTACTCGGCGAGCGCATAGGCAACACATACAGGACAAAAGATTACCGGATGTACGATTTCACGCTGCTAAAGTTCAACGTTGCGATAAGTGAAAATTACATGAGCGACCCAGAGTTCTATAAGAAAAACACACTTTTCATAGAATTCGCCAGGGGCCGCGAGCACGCCTACAAGCATGCATTTAGCCTGCTCGACAAGGAGATATTAAAACGTTCGGCGGTTTTCTATCTGGATAATACGTTCGAAGAAAGCCTTCGCAGAAATACAAGTCGCGCCACAGACAAGGATACAAAACAGACAATACTTCATCACAAGGTGCCGGTCGAAGTTATGGAATATCTTTACAAGGACCACGACTGGTACGAGCTTACCGACAAGAGGCCAAGCGGATACGTCGAAGCACAAGGCCTAAAGATACCCTTCGTTACCGTATGGAACATGCCGGAAACGACCGAGCATAATGCATTAGCGGAACGTTACACAAAACCGTTTGAAACGCTGTGGGAACTATATGCGGGGAACAATAAATGACAGACCATTTTAAAAACTTGTTCGTATTAGGGAGGCCTGCCAGCGGAAAATCGGAATTTATCGATTTCATGAAAAAGAATTCCGAAGCCGAGAGAATAAGAAAGTTCCATATAGCCAAGTTCGAAGAGATCGATGATTTTTTGTGGATATGGGAAAAATTCATGGATGACGATATTTGGGAGAAAGCCGGCTACGATAGGCTCTACTCGAACAAATATCCACCTAACAACCTTGGATTAAAACCGGAAGCTGGAAAGCTTCTTCATTTCTGCCTGCAAAAGTTCAATAAAGAGATCATCGATAGATATCTCTCCAAACCTGGATATTATAACGACCACACCCTTCTTATCGAATTTGCGTGCGGCGGGGAAAGGTCGTTCAAGCAGTCATTGCACGCGTTCAAACCTGAAATATTGAACACTTCGGCTATATTTTTCGTATATACAACTCGCGAAGAATCATGGAGACGGAACGTCTCCAGGTATCAAGAAAAATTGAAACACTCCGTGCTCGCCCACATGGTTCCAAAAGAAACGTTCGATCATTTCTATAGCGAACATGACTGGCTGGAACTAACTAAAGGGGAGAAAAGCGGCATCTTGGATATCAATGGATCAAAGGTTCCTTTCGTAACAATGAACAATGAACCCGAAACCACAGATCCCATTGAACTGGAAAAAAGATATAGCGCGGCACTGAACTCTCTCTTTGATGTCTATAACAAATAAGGAGCTTAAATTCGATGGCAAACCCGATGAATCACCCGGCAGCTTACCGCAAAAGGCGCTTCATGAACTGGTTTCCGTTAGGCATCACCTACGCCTGCTATTACATGGCGCGCTATAACCTGACCACCGCATCTACAACGATAATAGACAAGTTCCATCTTTCCAAGGCCGACTTCGGAATAATTGCAACAGCCGGTTTTTGGACCTACGCGCTCGCTGTCATATTCAACGGGCCTCTGGCGGACAGAATAGGCGGCAAAAAATCTATCCTCATCGGAGCCTTGGGTGCATCCATACTCAACCTTTTAATGGGCGCCCTATTCCTGAACGGCTGGCAGACGAAGATCATTGTCGGCATGTCGCTCCTTTATTCGGTGAACCAATATTTTCAATCGTTTGGGGCTCTTTCGGTAGTTAAGGTCAACGCGCCATGGTTCCACGTTAAAGAACGCGGAATATTTGGCGGCATCTTCGGCATGATGATATCTTCCGGATATTTCCTGGCGCTAACGGTCGGCGGCTGGATACTTTCCTATATGCCATGGTACTGCATATTCTTGATCCCATCGGTGCTCTTGCTTATAATGTTCGTGGTCGATCTGTTCCTGGTGAAGGACAAGCCTTCCGACGCTGGGTTCAAGGATTTCGATACCGGCGACGCATCTTCTAAAGATGCGGATAGGGACAAGCCGGTCGATATGTCGTATCTTTTAAAGCGCGTATTTTCAAATCCAGTTATTTTAACGATCATCGCTGCGGAATTCTGCACCGGCTTCGTTCGCCACGGCGTCCTTTTATGGTTCGTTCCGTTCTTGAAAGAGGTTCACGGTATCGATCACGGTGCAACGTTATTTTCCATCGCCACAACTGGCATAACAATTGGGGGTATATTGGGAGGGCTTCTTTGCGGCTGGCTATCTGACAAGGTCTTTCAATCAAGGCGCCCGCCTGTCGCGTTCATATTTTACATCGGCCAGATAGTCGCGCTGCTCCTACTTGGCTGGGTTTCAAGCGCTCTGCTTGCATCGCTACTTATCCCGTTCACATGCATGTGGATATTCGGCGTTCACGGAATGCTATCTGCAACGTCTGCGATGGACTTTGGCGGGACAAGGGCAGTTGCAACGGTCGCAGGCATTTGCGACGGCGTTCAATACCTGTCCAGCGGGCTCACGGGATTTCTCTTGGGAGGTATTCTCGACAAATACGGCTGGGCATACTGGACATATATGATAATCCCCTTCTCTGTCGTAGGCGCACTACTCATGATAAAGCTCTGGAACGAAACACCGCTAAAGCACAGCGCAAAGGCGAAACCAATAACGGCAGTTGAATGAGATTAGAGGCTGTGCTATATATACGCGCATGACTGGAAACATCGAAGGCAAGCTCGTAGTACACGACAGGCATCAGTTCGAAATGAAGCTCGGCTATACGCTCGATCCGAGAAAGTTCCACAACAATTACAAGATCGAACTTTATTTCTTCATCCCAAGGTCGCTTGGCATCAACCGCCACACATATTCGAAGCGCTATTTCTTCAGCGACATTCAAGGTTACATCAGATTCAAGACGCCCTTCTTTTCTTTTAGCGAAGTGGTCGATCCTGGCAATAAAAGGTCGCCGCTCACGCGAGTTAGGAACAGTCTTACGTCGCCAACCCCAGACAGAACGAAGATAATCAACGAACTTAAGCTCTTCGCCTGCGTCTTTAGGGTGGCGCTAAGAAACGTGGTCGCCGACATATCGAAGCAGATAATGTCGGAACAGACCGAACATCTTTCCGAGTCGATAGAAAAGCTCTGCTCCGACGTCAATGTATGCATCGCCGAATTCCGTGACATGCGAAAGTTCATAGACGATGAGGGAACGAACGGCGACGTAAAAAGAGCATTTTCGCTTGCAGACGAGTACGTGGGCATAATACTCGACGATTTTCTTAACTCGATCAACAACAGCGTGATCGATTCGACCGTTAGCAATTCGATCAAGAGGCACGCAACGGACGTCATTTCGCCTATCATCCTTGCCGAGTTCGATTATAGAAGGGCGAACGGTTACGCGATCTATGCGCAAAACAGCGAGAACGAACTATTTTTGTACCGCAAGAGCCTGCTTAAAAAGATCATAACGAGCATCCTTTTCCTGGAAACGCATACGCAGGAAGGAATACCTTACGTTCGCGACTTCGTCTTTGCGATCGCGGCCGGCATCGCCATGATAATAGCCGCCAGCGTCACGATATGGGCCGGTCTTAAATGGAGCACTACATCCATCCAGTTCGTGCTGGCGATCGTCATCGGCTACATGGTGAAGGACCGTATCAAAGACTGGCTGAAATATGTCTTTAGCACGAAGATGACAAGATGGCTCTCCGACTACAAGACCGACATAATCGACGTTGAAACGAGCAAGAAGATCGGCATCTGCCGCCAGGCATTCTCTTTTATTCCGGAGAAATACGTTCCGAAAGAAATAATACAACTTCGCAGGAGCAGCCATCATCATTCGAGCGATTTCTGGTTATCAGAGGAGATCATAAAATATGAAAAGGACGTAACGCTGCGCCCCGGTTCCATTATCAAATCGCACACGCGGCTCGGCGATATAACGGATATCATCAGGTTCAACGTTCACCGTTTTCTCGATAGGATGGACGACCCTTACGAATATAACCGCGCATACGATACGAATACCGGAAATCCCGAAGAGTTCAAATGCGCGCGCGTCTATCACGTGAACCTTGTGCTTAAACTTTCGGGACAGATGAAACGCTTCCGCCTAATACTCGATCAAATTGGATTAAAAAGAGTTGAAGAGGTGAAGTAGCTAAGAATTCCGCTTGAGCAGCTTTTTTATGAATTCGTAGAAGCCGCCGTCTTTTTTAAGGAAACCTTTATAGATG
>CAIPVD010000088.1 GCA_903868375.1 uncultured delta proteobacterium | reverse complement strand
CAAAATATTTTGCGATACTTCCCGCCATGTTCTGCACTATTTATGCTACGAGCCCCGGCAGTTTTAACGGGCCTCTCTCTGCTCTCAACATCATGCATTTAAGGACTCCGCACAGCGCCATATTGAGCGCCGTAATATTTAACGCCCTCATTATCGTTGCGCTGGTTCCGTTGGCATTAAAAGGAATAAAATATCGGCCAAAACCGGCATCGGAGATCTTATTCCGAAATTTACTTATTTATGGTCTGGGAGGAGTTATCCTTCCGTTCATAGGCATTAAATTAATTGATGTCTGCATTCATCTATTGGGGTTGATATAATATGAAAAACATCATTACAACATTACGGCTCTTTATTACCCTCTCCATTATAACGGGGGTCATTTACCCGCTACTTATAACAGGCGTCGGGAGGAGTTTCTTTGCAAAAGAAGCGGGCGGCAGTCTTGTCACCGTGGGTGACAAGGTGATTGGATCGGAACTCATAGGCCAGAACTTTAAAGACCCGAAATATTTTTGGCCAAGGCCGTCGTCTATAGATTATAATCCCATGCCGTCCGGTGGCAGCAATTTGGGGCCGATTAGTGCCGATCTTAAAAAAGCTTATGACGAAAGAAAGAACGGTAATAATGAGATACCTCAAGATATGCTCTTCGCATCGGCCAGCGGCCTGGACCCACATGTAAGCCCTGCAGCGGCTAAATATCAGGCTTCACGCGTTGCAGAGGCAAGGGCTTTTTCAACGGAGCAGATATCTCTCCTAAATCTTCTTATAGATAAGGCAACTGAAAAACGCGATCTAGGGTTTTTAGGCGACGAGCGAGTTAATGTCTTGAAATTGAACTTCGCATTAGATAGTATCCCCGCTCACTGAATCTTATGGAAAATGCGAGACCAAATCCCGAAACCCTGCTCGCACGCATAGCCATCGAAGAGAAAAAAGCGAAGCGCGGACATTTGAAGCTTTTTTTTGGAATGGCGGCCGGCGTTGGCAAGACCTACCAGATGTTAAGGTCGGCGCATGAACTCGTCCACGAGGGGGTTGATGTCTGGATCGGTTTCATTGAGACCCACGGAAGAAAAGATACGGCGGAGCTGGTCGAAGGCATCCCCATAATTCCAAGACAGAAGATAGAGTATAAGGGAACGGTCCAGGAGGAAATGGACTTTGACGCCATTCTTAAAAAACGCCCGCAACTGGTCCTTATAGACGAACTTGCACATACTAATGTGCCCGGCTCGCGACACGAAAAACGTTATCAGGATGTATTGGAGGTGCTAGATGCCGGCATAGATGTATATTCCACAATGAACGTTCAGCATCTGGAGAGCCGAGCGGATATTGTCGGCCTTATAACAGCGGTTCAGGTGCGCGAGACCGTCCCCGACACCGTCCTTGACATGGTCGACCAGATCGAACTGATAGATATAACTCCTGGCGGGCTGATCGAAAGATTGAAAGAGGGAAAGGTATATCCCGGAAGAAAGACCGAACAGGCGCTACAATATTTCTTTCAGGAAGGGAACTTAAGCGCTCTTAGAGAGATGGTCCTCCGGGTCACCGCAAATAAAGTAGAACGCGACATGAGGGGAGAAGATGCATCCAAAGACTATTCTAAAGATGCAGATAGACAAGAAAAGCTTTTGGTGGCCGTAAGCCATAGCCCATTCTCCGAAAGACTGATAAGAACCGCCCGAAGGGTAGTTGAAGAACTTGAGATAAAGTGGGTCGCCGTTCATATAGATACCGGAAGGATCCTTGATCAGGAGAACCAGAACCAGCTCATTAAGAACCTGGACCTCGCCAGAGAACTTGGCGCTGAAACCGTTTCATTGCACGGAACAGATATTGCCGAAACGATCAGCGACTATGTTGCGAAGAACAATATCGTGCAGATGATAGTCGGCCGGCCGAGCATCAGGCCGAAGTGGTGGCAAAGACCTCCTCGCATTATCGAACAACTGATAAAACAAAACCCCAATGTTGATGTCACTGTTCTACAGCAGTCCGTTGATCTCCCCCAAAAAAAGGGCGTAAAGATCAGAATAATACCCGTCGTCCAGTGGCCAGGCCTTTTTAAGGCCCTTCTCTTGCTTGCGGCGACGTTCGTTATCAATTTATTTTTGAGCAAATATATCGGCTATAGGACCGTCGGTTTACTCTTCCTGCTTCTCACGATCATGATCGGCCTCCTTTTTCCGCTCACCACCATTCTTATAGCCGCCGCCTCGTCCTGCCTTCTTTGGGACTATTTCTTCATCCCCCCCACAGGAGCTTTTTCCATAAACGCTCCCGAAGATGTGATGATGTTCCTCGTCTTTTTTGTGGTAGCACTGACGAGCGGGTTCCTCACCTCCCGGATAAAACAGAGCCAGAAGATATTGAAGAACCGCGAGGCTAAGACCCGTGCGTTATATGAGATCCTTAGGTCCATGAGCCTGATCCACGATATCGGATCTATCATAGAGTTCGTGCTCAAAAAGATAGAAGAGATGTTCGATGCAAAGTGTTCGGTCTTTCTCTCGGTGAATAATTCATTATCGAACGAAGCGGATTATGGAAAACTGGCCTTGTCCGATAAAGAAAAGGCGGTTGCCGCATGGAGCTATATGAACGGACGAGCAGCCGGATGGTCAACAGATACGTTGCCGCTTTCCGTCGTTATGTGTATTCCCTTGAGATCGGCCGATGATAAGTTCGGAGTTCTGGCGTTCAAGCCAAAGATGGACAAGAAATTTACCCCGGATGAAACGAATCTTCTGTTCGGCATGGCCGGCCAGATCGGCGTCGTCCTTGCAAAAAAGAAGTTTGAAGACAATAGCAGAGATACAACGCTGATCCAAGAATCCGAAAAACTCCACAAGACGATACTTTCTTGCGTCTCTCATGAGCTAAGAACCCCTTTAACCGCTATTATGGGCGCTGCGTCGGTGCTTAAATCGCAGATGAAGACCGAAGATGCGGATGTCAAAGCGCTCTACGACGAAATCCTTCAGGCCTCGGAAAAGCTTAATCAGATCTTTGAAAATCTTTTAGACGTGACAAGACTTGAGGGAGGAACGGTCAAACTGAAACAGGAATGGTTCGATATATCGGAGCTTATCAACTTTGCAATAGACAGAAGGAAGAAACAGCTTGCAGAACATAAGATCAAGTTGAACCTTTCCGCCGGCCAACTATATCTGTTCGGAGATTTTAAACTATTAGAACACGCACTCTCTAATATTTTATTGAACGCCGCGAACTATTCTCCAATAAAGAGCGAGATAGTTGTGAGCGTAAGGAAGCTGGACAACAACGTGGTGATCGACATCGCAGATGAAGGGCCGGGGATTCCGGACGAGTTCATCTCGAGCATTTTTGATAAGTTTTATCGCGTCCCCGGAACCAAGCCAGGCGGGCTTGGTTTAGGGCTTTCCATCACAAAGAACATGCTTGAGATCCACGGAGTGAAGATCAAGGCAAGGAACAATGCTGGTGGCGGAGCGACCTTTTCGATCGTCCTGCCATATCTCGAACCTCCAAAACAAATAACTATATGAAAAAGGCCCTTATAATTGACGACGAATCTGCGATCAGAAAATTCATTCGCGTGAGCCTTGAAGGCCAAGGGTGCGCTGTCGTTGAAGCCGAAACGGGAAAAGATGGCATTCGAGAGGTTGTTGGAACAAGGCCGGACATTGTGATTCTGGATCTAGGCCTGCCGGACATGGACGGCAGTGAGGTTATTAAAAGTATTCGCGAATGGTCGAGCGTTCCGATAATCGTTTTGACCGTCAGGGAGGATGAAGAGAGCAAAGTGACAGCGCTCGACCTGGGCGCCGACGACTACCTAACGAAGCCTTTTGGCGTGCCGGAACTTCTGGCCAGGATGCGTGCCGCGGAGAGGCATTCCATGCCTATAAATGCGGATGCCAAGTCGTTCAAGTCGGGCCGACTTGAAGTTGATCTGGTCGGTCATATCGTTAAAGTAGCCGGGAAAGAAGTGCATCTCACCTCTACCGAATATGATCTGTTAAAGCTCTTGATTAAATATGCCGGCAAGGTGGTTACCCACAGGCAGATATTGAAAGAGATATGGGGGCCAAATTCCGTTGAGCACACGCAGTATCTAAGGGTCTATATGGGGCATTTAAGAAAAAAGATAGAATCCGAGAAAGATTCCGGAAAGATAATAATCACCGAACCGTGCGTAGGCTACCGCCTGATGATCTTATGAAACTTAGAGAAATATTACAAAAGGACCATATTATTTATGAGTTGAAGGCCACATCGGCGGAGGCGGCCATTGACGAACTTATCGCACCTTTGGAAAAAAGAGGCCTCGACCGTTTGGAGGTTTTTCAAGCCCTTATTGAGCGTGAAAAGCTTGGGAGTACCGGCATCGGAAAAGGAGTTGCTATTCCACATTGCAGAGTGAAGGAAATAGATAATATAATCACATCCTTTGGCAGAAGCTCGAAGGGGATAGAGTTCGGGGCCGCAGATGGCAAGCCGGTACACTCTTTTTTTGTTCTATTAGCCCCCGGCAATTCCGCCAGTCTTCATTTAGCGGTCTTAGCCCGCATTTCGCGGATCTTTATAGAGGGAAACATCCAGAATCGTATTCTTAAAGCGACCTCGGCAAAAGAGATTTATGATATAATTATAGGTGAAGATGAGAAGTATGTGTAAAATCCACAACCGCCATTCTTTACATTATTTTTATGTCATTCCATTTCTTTTTTATACCTATTTGATATTCAAAAATCTATTCTTAGTGAAATAAAATATGGCCGTAACAAACAGAGGAGATACTATGAAAAAAATACTGGCCCTTACATTTATATTGGCCTTCTCATATGCGTGGGAGTGCTATGCAACTCCTTCTACGCAGATATGGATACCGTCAACGGATATCCAGAAATTCGCGACCGTTCACTTGAACATTGATTCTTACGTGCGTCTTCGCAATGAACCGAATGGAACGAGAAAGGCGCCTTTGTTCCTGATAGGCCCGACGGTTGGTATTCTGCCTTGGGAAAAGTTGCAGGCGGAAGTTGGTTTTGACGTAATGTATCAGGGGGATGCAAATTTAGATAAATATCCGATCTATTTTAATGCTAAGGTGGCAACGCCGGAAGATTCAATGTTTACGTGGTCGCCTGCAGTAGCAATTGGCGGATACAACTTTGGCGTAAAATCCGGGGTTACAACTCAAGACATAGGTTATGCTCTTGCCGCACGAACATTTCCTATTATTGGAAGGCTCACCGGCGGGTATTTTTATGGCAATAAGAATGTTCTCGTAGATGAAAATGGTGATAGGGCAAATCATGGCCCAATGGCCTCATGGGACCGCACGATGAAAGAGATAAATGAGAAATTGTGGCTGTGTGTAGATTATCAAGGAAGCAGGTCCAACCTTGGCGCCGTGAACTTCGGTTTTTCATGGACATTTGCACCGAACGTCAGCACCATTTTAGGCTACGATCTATATCTTAACCGTAACATCGCAGGCCGCGATACCGCCACTGTGCAAGTCGATATAAATTTCTAAAGGTTGCTCAACTCTTCAGGTGCTAACTGTTTCTTTATGATCCGTTGCAACTAGCTATGAATATATGCCTCTTCACCGTGCAGCGCTGCATCGAGGCCGTCGGTTTCTTCTGCTTCTGTTACCTTTACCGGTGTGATTTTGTCGATTATGATCAAGGCAATGTAAGAGAAGAAGAAGGCGTAAGCACCAGCTGCCGCAACAGCAACGACCTGTTTAAAGAAGAACGATGAGTTGCCGAATATTAACCCGTTCGCGCCGTTCGCGTTGACCGTTATATCCGCAAATACGCCAAGCAGAATGACGCCTAATATGCCGCCAACACCGTGAACGCCCCAAACGTCAAGCGCGTCGTCCCACCCAAGCTTGTTCTTAATGTTGATGGCGATGTAGCAAACGATGCCCGAAACTATACCGATAATAACCGCGGTCTGAATCGTAACATAACCTGCAGCAGGTGTAATAGTTGCAAGGCCTGCTATGGAACCTGTTAAGAGGCCCAAGAATTTCGGCTTCTTTTCGAATATCCAAGCAAGGATCAGCCATGTGACGGCTGCGAACGACGCCGCCGTATCCGTATTTAAAAATGCGATCGCCGTTACCTGATCGACCTTTAATTCGCTTCCGGCATTGAAGCCATACCATCCGAACCACAAGAGCCCTGTACCTAAAGCCACGAGTGGGATACTATGCGGCCCGGATTCTTTGAACCGCCGCTTGCCTACAAAGAATACCGCTGCGAGAGCTGCCATGCCCGCTGTTGCATGAACGACGATACCACCGGCGAAATCAAGCACGCCCCACTGTTGCAGAATACCACCGCCCCAGACCATGTGCACGATCGGGAAATAAACAAAGACGAGCCATGCGGTTAAAAATATCATGTACGCGTTGAACTTTACGCGATTCGCAAACGCGCCAGTGATAAGCGCAGGAGTTATGATCGCGAACATCATCTGATATGCGATGAAGACAAAGAGCGGGATATTATTTCCGGCCAGCACCGTCTGAACCGTAACGCCTCGAAGGAACGCCATGTCCATGTTGCCGATTATTCCGTGGAAATCTCCGGAGAAGCACATCGAGTATCCGAATACGAACCAAAGCACCGATGTCCAGCCCATGGAAACGAAACTCTGGATCATTATAGCAAGCACGTTCTTTCTTCCAACTAGGCCGCCGTAGAAGAACGCGAGCCCAGGTGTCATGAGCATGACCAAACTTGTTGCAACCAGCATAAAGCCGGTATTACCAGTGTCGAACATAATAACCTCCCTTAAGTTAAAGAATGGACATGCACCTTATGGATATTTATGCTCGCCGGCAATTAGGAATTTCCTGATTTTAGCTTCGGGAATGCTTAGAGAATTAAACCGTCGTCAATCCTTCTTTGATCGCATATTTGGTAAGCTCGGCGATGCTGTGGATATCGAGCTTGTTCATTAGCTGCAGCCGGTAGGTTTCGATCGTCTTGGCGCTGACATTTAATTTTAGCGCGATGTCCTTCGTGTTGCAGCCTTCCGATAACATCTGCAGAACTTCCCGCTCGCGCGAGGTAAGCATTGAGAACGCAGAAGATGAATCGCCCGCCTTACTTGAAACATAATCTTTCACGAGCACATCGGTTATCTTCGAGCTTAAGTATATCTTATCTTCAAGCGTTAACTTTATCGCGCTCACCAGCTCTTCGAATGCGCATTCTTTTAGAATGAAACCTTTAGCGCCCGCCTTTAGCGATTCGAAGACGAAGCGCCTGTCCGAATGCATTGAAAGCGCTATGACCTTTATCTTATCGTTCGTGGCAAGTATCTGCCTCGTCGCTTCTATTCCGTTGAGGCCGGGCATGCTGATATCCATTATAATGATATCGGGCGCGAATTTTTTAGCCTGTTCTATCGCCATAAGCCCATCTGCCGCTTCGCCGACAACGGTAAGATCGGCGTGTTTTTCGAGCAGGTCTTTCAGCCCTTCCCTTACCATCTTGTGGTCGTCGGCTATGAGTATCTTTATTTTGCCCATATCGTTATACAAGTTCCTTTGCCTTTTTCTGAAACTATATCTAACCTGCCGCCTAGATATTTCAACCTTTCTTTTATACTAAAAAGGCCAAAGCATTTATCTCTGGAGGCGCGGAGGCCGTTCACATCGAACCCTTTTCCATCGTCTTTCACCTCGATAGCCACGTTCCCTTCCTTATTATATATAGATACCGATGCATGCTTTGCTTCGGCGTGCTTAACGATGTTCATAAGAATTTCGCTCACCGAACGGAAGAGCGCTATCTTCATATCGTCGGTCAATTGTTTCTGCTTCTTGTCATCGTGGAAACTTATCTTAAGCGAATATTTTTCACTAAACTGTTTAGCAAGCCATTCTATTGCCGCCTCAAGGCCTAATTCATAAAGCATCGGAGGACTTAGTTCAAACGTAAGCGAACGCGTGTAGCTGATGGTCTGATCTATGAGCTTCTTCAGATCGCCGACGTTGCCATCAATTCCGCTGAATACAGCGTTTCCCTGGAGTTCCATTAATTTAAAACGGATCATAGCAAGCGCCTGGCCGATGTGGTCGTGCAGGTCGGATGCTATTGCGCGACGTGAACGTTCCTCCGCCATAAAAAGCTCGGACGTCAAGCGCCGCAGCTCAAGGGTACGCTCATCCAGTTGTTCCTGTAATTGTTCGGGGTTCATGGCTACAACCGGATTCTTATGTCCCAAAGCGCAGATAAGTCAAAAGGAAAAAAGTTATGTTCTTGAACCAAACGATGGTATATAAGCATACATATGTTCGAACATCATAAACATCCGATAGCGCCAGTTCACGTTTTTGCCTTAAGGCTGGTAAAGAGTTCTCTCATCGCGGCCGTGTTCATCGGCTTGTCGCTCTTTATGGGCGCAGCTGGTTATCATTTCACGGAAAAACTTCCGTGGCTTGATGCAACGCTTAACGCCTCGATGATACTTGCCGGCATGGGCCCGGTAGATGCTCTGCATACATCGGATGGAAAATTGTTCGCAACGTGCTATGCGCTTTATAGCGGCATCGCGTTCCTAACAACCGCCGCGATCCTTTTAGCGCCGATACTCCACCGCTTCCTTCACAAGTTCCACAGATCAGTTTTGGATTAATAAATGAAAAAAACTTAGGGGCGCTACCTCACGGCAGTGCCCCTATATAAAGAAAGGAGGGTTAGGGATCAATTTTAAGCGTGATAATGAACCATCGTGCTCTGTTTCTGTCTGACCAGATCGCTCTCGAAATTTTCCAGCACTAGAGGATTCGTGTCCGACAGCTCTTCGCGTGCGTCATCATATTTATCACGGCATTCCGACATGTAATACATAAGCTCTTCTTTGCGCTCCGGATCATGGCTCTCTTCATATTCTATACGCGCATATTCGTGGTTCACAGAAGTTGTTGCCATTACAAGCTGAAGGTTCAATATATGTTCGCGGCTTCCAACTGGCACCGCTTTCGTTTCATTAACTATCTCGTCGTTGCCATTTATACTTGCTTCGACATCGACCATCACATCTTCTATCTCTTCGAATCTGTCTATGTTGAATTGCTTTGTCATATTTACCCCCTCGGTTTGTCTGTCGCCCTTTACTAAAGCATAGGACATGCCAAGATGGCTGATGGTTTATGGTTTATGGTTGATAAAAACACTAATACTTTTAACGCGTTACGAAGATGATTATTCGACTAGAATTTAGGTCGGAAAATGGATGGCAAATTCGGGGAGAACTCTCCCCATGAGTGGTTCAATACAGCCCCAACATGGGTCATGCTCAATAAAGGAAAACCGTTGAATATTCAACCTAGAACACTGGCATAATAATTGCTCAATAACTTTTCAGGAGAACTCTCACATGAGCAACCGTCACATTCATGTCTTGCTAGTAGGATTCATATTAAGCGGCCTTGTTAGCTGCGCAAGTTTTGATGATAGTGGCGGCTTAACAAAGGCGCAACTCGACATTTCCGGAAATGCAAAGTTTAGCGTTGTGGACCAGACGAACTGCCAATATGATAAACGAGTTAGCTCCGTATTCTCCTACTGTCAAAACAACACAGCAACATGCACATCGCTATTTTCAAGGAGCGTTTCAACAAGTAAAGCAACATCGAGTTTTGGTTCTTTTATGGGAACTATTGATATTGAGGCACCTGTTACTGCATCAAATCAAACTTCGTCTTCGGCTTGCTCGACTTCCGCTCTGCTTAACACGATGAATGAAAATAATATTAAATTACTTTGTCTCGAAGAAGGGAAATATGAAGCAGCCCTTCAAATATACAGCGATAATACCGGTATAGCAGCGGCAGGATTCTGTACCTACGATAAAAGGGTCGATGCCGTGGTTAAATTTTGCGGGCTTCATAGCGACACTTGTTCTGTGTTCCTTCCTAATATATGGGGCTCGGCCTCGACGACGAAATCGATAGCAGTTACCGCAATGACGACGATGATAACGACGAGTGACATCAGTTCTGATTGGAACTCATTTTATAATAGGACGGATATCTGCACCGATGACACGAAGTACTCGTCGGTAATTCAATTCTATAGTAATAATACTACCCTTCTGGATGCGTTTAATTACGAAGGTTCAGAATGTGTTTCCAGCCTTTGAACAACAAATTAGAAAACTAAGCCATATCTTTTAAGATACTCTTAACAACTTCGAGCGGATTTTTGGCTTCGGTGATGGGACGGCCTATTACAAGGAAGTCGGCTCCTGCTGCTATTGCCTGTTTGGGGCTCGCGATACGCGCCTGATCGTCCAAATGAGTTCCGGCGAGCCTAATGCCCGGGGTCATAATGATGAACTTCTTTCCGCACACTTGGCGTATCGGCTGAATTTCCAGTGGCGATGCAAGAACGCCGTTCAAACCAACTTCCTGCGCAAGCTGCGCCAAACGTATCACCTGTTCGCGGATCTCGAACTGAATGCCGATATCGCCCAAGGATTCCATACTGGTTAGAACCGTAACGCCGATAATTAGCGGCGGCTCGCCTTCGGCTGCGTCGCGCGAAGCGGCCAAAGCTTCGGCCATCATCTTGCGTCCGCCAGTTGCGTGGACGTTTATCATCGCCACTTTGTGTTTGGTTGCAATATATACCGCCTTTGAAACCGTGGAAGGTATATCGTGATATTTAAGGTCCAAAAAAACCTTGCCGCCGTGATCCTGCACCATCTTTATAGAATCTGGGCCGCATGCAGTAAAAAGCTGCATCCCTATTTTGAAATTACTAACCTCCGCCTTGAGCGTATCGACAAGCTTTGCGGCGTGTTTAAGCGAATCGCCATCCAGCGCAATAATGAGTTTATCTTTTGGCTTCGTTGAGATCATTTTTCCCCCAGTTCTTTCTTCAATCTATCTATAATGTCCGGTAATTCTACCATCGAGCGTTCGCCGGTCTTTCTAACCTTGAATTCGATCTTTCCTTCTGCCATCGCCTTTTTGCCGATGATCGCCTGGTATGGAACACCGATCAGGTCCGCATCGGCAAATTTCACGCCCGGGCGTTCATCTCTGTCATCGAATAACACCTGAACGCCCGCTTCTTCGAGTTCGTAGTAAATATTTTCGGCGACCTCGCGTGTCTTTTCATCGACGCCCATGGTTATTAATTGGATATGATACGGAGCTATCTGAACCGGCCAGATAATACCTTTGTCGTCGTGGTTCTGTTCTATCGCTGCAGCGGCGGTTCTACTTATCCCGATGCCGTAGCAACCCATCACCATAAAATTATCTTTACCGGCTTCGTCAAGATAGACGGCCTTCATCTTCTCCGAATATTTCGTGCCAAGATGGAATACCTGTCCTACTTCGATGCCGCGCTTTTCAAGCAAGCTACCGGAACTGCATTCGGGGCATCTGTCACCCTGACGCGCACGCCTCACATCTGCAAAGGCGATAATATTGCAATCGGCCCACGAAACGCCGACTAAATGCGCGTCGGTCTTATTTGCGCCGACCACGAATCTTTCATCGCCATACACCGAGGCGTCGGCCAAAACTTTTGCCTTGATGCCGATGGGGCCGGCAAAGCCTACATCTGCGCCGGTTAAAGCTTTAACTTCCGATTCTCCGGCAAGTTCTAACACGATATCCCTCGTATCGACGATACCTTGATCGAAAAGCGCGTTCGTAAGCTTTGCATCGACCAATTCATGATCGCCTTTTAACAATACCGCAACGAACACGGGCTCTTTCTTTTCTGCCGTGGCTTTATAAATAAGCGTCTTCACAAGTTCGGAGGATTTAACCTTAAGGAACAGGGCAACCTCTTCGATCGTCTTTTTTCCGGGGGTTGAAACTTCCACATACTTTCCGTCCGGCTTCGCCTGTTTCAATTCTTCGTTCATTTTCTGAAGCTGGCCCACCTTTGCAAGCCTCGTCTTTTCTACGTTAGATGCATATTCGCATTTATCGCAGAAGAATATCGCATCTTCACCAGACGATGCAATAACGTGGAACTCGTGCGAAAGCGTGCCACCTATCGCGCCGGTTGCCGCTTCGACGGGCCTAAAATCGAGCCCGCACCGTTTGAATATCCGCCGATATGCATCGTACATTATCTGATATGTTTTCTTCGATGCCTCTACGTCAACGTCGAAAGAATACGCGTCTTTCATAATGAACTCGCGCCCGCGCATGACGCCGAAACGGGGGCGGACTTCGTCTCTAAATTTTGTCTGGATCTGATAGAGGTTCTTCGGCAGGTCGCGGTAAGATTTTATTTCGCGTCGGGCCAGGTCCGTTATCACTTCTTCGTGAGTTGGGCCCACGCAGAAATCGTGGTCGGCCCTGTCTTTAACGCGCAGCAGTTCCTTGCCGTAAAAATCCCATCGCCCCGATTCCTGCCAGAGTTCCGCCGGCATGATTATCGGCAGCAAAAGTTCTAAGGCGCCCGTCGCGTCCATCTCTTCGCGAACGATCATTTCAATTTTACGGAAGACGCGAAGCGCAAGCGGCAGGTAATCGTAGATGCCGGCTGCAACCTTGCGAATATATCCGCCTCGTATCATTAATTTGTGGCTTACAACCTCTGCATCTGCAGGATCTTCTCTAAGCGTTGGGATCAGTGCTTTTGAATAGCGCATATCTTATCTATCTCCTTCATAAGTTCTTCTTCGAGTTCGCTTTCCTTACAAGTTCTAACTATCTCGCCTTTGCGAATGATAACGCCTTTGCCGTTGCCGCCGGCGATTCCAATATCCGCCTCTTTTGCCTCGCCGGGGCCGTTCACGATGCAGCCAAGAACGCTTACCTTTAGCGGCATCTTAACATGTGCAAGCCGTTTTTCGATCCGCTCGACGAGCGGCACCAGATCTATCTGCACGCGGCCGCATGTCGGACAGCTAACAACTTCTACTCCTGGGCGTTTTCGTAGCCCCAAGTTCGCGAGAATCTCGTAACCTGCGCGAACTTCTTGAACGGTATCTGCGGTTAGCGAAACGCGAATGGTATCGCCTATCCCTTGGCTTAATAAGATTCCGATACCTAACGCCGATTTAATCGCGCCCGGCAGAAGAGTTCCCGCTTCAGTTACGCCAAGGTGCAATGGGTAATCTACTTTCTCTGATAAAAGTGTGTAGGCATCGATAGTGTCTTGCACGTTGGATGACTTTATGGATATCTTGATATCGAAAAAATTCAGGTCTTCTAGAATTCTTACGTGACGAAGCGCAGATTCGACCATGGCAATAGGCTTTGGCCCGCCATATTTTTCAAGCAGGTCCTGTTCGACCGAACCGCTGTTAACTCCGATGCGGATCGGCACGTGGCGCGGCGCTGCAGCTTTCACAACTTCCTTCACCTTGTCGACGCTACCGATATTGCCCGGATTGATGCGAAGGCAATCGACGCCGGAATCTAACGCAATTAATGCAAGTTTGTGATTGAAGTGAATATCTGAAATGAGCGGAATATTTATCTGTTTCTTGATATTTTTAAGAGCCTTTGCCGCCGCTTCGTCTGGAACTGCAGCACGAATGATCTCACACCCTGCTTCTTCCAAGCGTTTGATTTCAGCGACGGCGGCCTTTACGTCCTCCGTCTTGCTCATGAGCATCGACTGAACGGATATCGGCGCACCACCGCCAATGGCCACCTTGCCAACATGAATTTGCCTTGTTTTCCGGCGCGTTATCTTCACGCACGAGTTATTAACGTGATGTATGGCTAAAAGTCAAATGCTTTAAGAGTATCAGAATGCCACCAGATGCGCGTATTGCGCGGAGAGTTTCTTTAGTTCGCCGCTTTTGAACTGGACGATGAGGCGCTGTGAGGGAGGAGAGCCTTCCGCCTTCCTAATTATTCCTTCGCCGAAGGTCGGATGCTTAACGCGCTGGCCGATGCGATATCCGCCACCGCCTTTCGTTGGCTCCTGATTGAACTCGTCGAAGAGCTTTGAGAATTGATGTTTCGAGGTCATCTTTGGATCGTCGTAGGAAACTTGGTTGAATTCGTAATCGACGTCTTTTCCATCGTCATGCGTTTTAAACTTGTTAGCCTTTGCCATGAACAGGCCAGATGTCTTGCGCTCCAAGAACTTTGCCGGTATCTCTTCCAAAAATCGCGATGGGACATTATAGGTGTAATTGCCCCTTATCATTCGCTCGTTCGCATGACACAGGAACAGCTTCTTCTGCGCACGCGTCATGCCGACATAAAACAGGCGGCGTTCTTCTTCCATTTGGTCCGGGTCGTCTATCGAGCGGATATGCGGCAGGCAACCTTCTTCCAGGCCCACGATAAAGACGTTATTGAACTCGAGCCCCTTCGCAAGATGGAGCGTCATTAAAGGAAGCGCGCCCTTTTCATCGTCGTAGCGGTCGATGTCGCTAACCAACGCTACCTGATCCAGGAAATCGGCGAGCGTTGCTTCCGGTTTTTGCTTAGATATTTCCGCGACCGCAGATATGAGTTCGTCGATGTTTTCTATCCGTTCATTCGCCTCGTCCGTCTTTTCGCTCGCGAGGGCTTCGACATATCCGGTCTTTGCGATAGCTTCCGTTACAAGTTCAGGCAACGGCGCTACCATCATCTTTTTTATGTCGGTCACGATCCTTGCAAAGACAGAAAGCTTGAACCTGGTTCCCGCATTGAAATCGGTCGTCTGCAAATGGTTGGAGATCATTTCGAACATCGAAACGTGCGCGGCCGCGGCGTAAGTGCTCAACTTATCAACGCTCGTCTTGCCTATTCCACGCGCCGGAACGTTTATTATCCTCTTTAGGCTGATATCGTCCGCCGTGTTACTAGCAAGTTTTAAATAAGCGATGATGTTCTTTACTTCGGCCCTGTCATAGAATTTCACGCCGCCATATATTATGTAGGGAAGCCCTTCCTTCATTAGCTCGTCTTCGAAAAGCCTCGATTGCGCGTTCGTGCGGTAGAAGATAGCGATATCTTTGTAACTGGCGCCGTTATTTACCAGGCGTTTAATTTCGGTAACGGCCGCCTTCGCCTCTTCGCGTTCGTTCGGCGTTTCGATGACACTTATAAGCTCGCCTTCTTCGTTCTCCGTCCAAAGCGTCTTGGGCTTTCGGCTTCGATTGTTCTCGATCACCGCATCGGATGCCGCAAGGATCCGCTTGGTCGAACGATAGTTCTGCTCCAGCTTTACCACTTTTGCGCCGGGAAAATCGCGTTCGAACTCCAAGATATTGCTTATGTCCGCGCCACGCCATCCATAAATACTTTGATCAGGGTCTCCTACCACGCAAATGTTGTGATGTTTCTCCGCCAAGAGCTTAACAAGTTCGTATTGCGCATGGTTCGTGTCCTGATATTCATCGACCATTACGAAACGGAACTTTTCCTGATATTTTGCCAGAATGTGCGGAGCGGTTTTAAATAGTTTGACCGTGAGCATGATCAGATCACCAAAATCTAACGCGCCGTTCTTGTGAAGCTCCTGGTCGTACTTTATATAAACCTTGGATATCTTCTCGTGGTAAAAATCGCCGCTAGGATAGTTCTTCGCCTCGATGCACGAATCCTTCGATCTGGATATCTTTTCCAGCGCGGAGCGAGGAGAAAGTATCTTGTCGCTGATGTTCAATTCGGCCAGCACCTTTTTGATGAGCGACAACTGGTCCGAATCGTCGAATATCGTGAATTGAGGCGAAAAACCGATCTCGTCGGCGTGCCTGCGAAGGATCTTTAGGCACGCAGAGTGAAACGTGTTCACCCAAGTATCCCTCGCGACGTGGCCTATCTTTTTTTCGATGCGCTTACGCATCTCCGCGGCCGCTTTGTTCGTAAACGTCACCGCAAGGATCTCGGAGGCATGACACGACTTGGAATTTATCAGGTGTACTACTCGTTCGGTAAGCACACGCGTCTTGCCGCTTCCCGCGCCCGCAAGGATAAGCAATGGGCCATCGATATGCTCGATGGCAGCAATTTGTTCAGGATTTAAGTTCATTTATTATTCCACCGTCACGCTCTTGGCGAGATTTCTTGGCTGATCGACATCAGTTCCTTTGTGGTCCGCAACGTAATATGCAAAAAGCTGTAATGGCAACGCATAAAGTATGGGGCTCGTGTACCAGCTGGTCTTTGGTATATATATGGTGGCCGCGGCTTTAACGGAGTCTGATTTATTTCCTTCGTCCGTTAAAAGTATCAGGTCTGCGCCACGAGCGCTAACCTCTTCAACGTTGTTCATGATCTTATCGTATGTATATCCATTTGGCGTAAGGGCTATAACGGGAGTTCCGTTATCTATCAGCGCTATCGGCCCATGCTTAAGCTCGCCGGCCGCAAAGCCTTCGGAATATACGTAAGATATCTCTTTCAATTTTAATGCACCTTCCAATGCCACCGGGAAATGTACGCCTCTTGCGATGTACAGCACCTCCCTGGAATCGGCATATTTCTCTGCGATAGCTTTGATCACGCCTGCGTTATCGAGCATCTTTTTCATCTGGCCAGGGAGTTCCAGGAGTTCCGCAACGCGTTTTTCCACATCTGATGCATCGATCTTTTTTAGTTTCCTACCGAACGCAAGTGCTATGAGCAATAAAACTGTCAGCTGCGCAGTAAAAGCCTTCGTGGATGCAACGCCAATCTCCGGCCCTGCATGAGTGTACACAACAATATCGGAAAGCCTTGCGATGGAACTTTCTATCACGTTGCAAATAGCAAGCGTCTTGGCACCTTGTTCCTTCGCCATCTTGAGAGCCGCAAGGGTATCGGCCGTTTCGCCAGACTGCGATATAGGAATGAAAAGCGTGTTCTTGTTGATTATCGGGTCGCGATACCTGAACTCGCTCGCAAGATCTACCGACACCGGTATCCGGCAGATACGCTCTAGCCAATATTTACCAACGCACGCCGCGTGCCATGAAGTGCCGCACGCAACTATATAAATGTGGTCGTAGATGAACTTTCCATCTTTAAACAGAGGATCGAGTTCTTTAAGTATCACCTTGCCTGTTCCCGGTGCAACGCGCCCGCCGTAGGTATCTTCCAGTATCTTCGGCTGCTCGAATATTTCTTTCAACATGAAATGCTTGAAGCCGCCTTTTTCCGCGGTAAGCGGGTCCCACGTGATCGTCTTAACCTCTTTTTTCACTAAATGGAGGTCTTTATCCCTTACCACAAGGCCGTCCGCCGTCATCTTTGCTATCTCGCCGTCTTCCATGAAGACCATCTTCCGCGTATATGGAAGAAGCGCCGGTATATCGCTCGCGACGAAATTTTCCTTATTGCCAAGCCCTACGACCAGCGGGCTGCCTAGCTTTGCAAGATAAAGAGTATCCGGGTCTTTCACGTTCATTATAACAAGCGAATAAGAACCGCGGATCTTTGCAAGCGACCTGACGATGGCGTCTTTGGTTGAATGGCCCTGCTCGGTGAACTGATGAATTAAATGCGCGACTATTTCCGTATCGGTCTCTGACGAAAATTCGTGCCCTTTTTTGATGAGCGCCTTTCGAAGTTCGGCATGGTTCTCGATAATTCCGTTGTGGACGACGACGATATCGCCGGCACGGTGAGGATGCGCATTTGCTTCCGATGGACGGCCATGCGTTGCCCAACGAGTGTGTCCGATTCCTATGTGGCCTACCGGCATGTCGCCATTCAGAAGTTTTTCAAGGTTCTCGAGCTTCCCGACCGATCGTTTAATTATCAGTTCTCCGTCCGACATGACGGCAACACCCGCCGAATCGTAACCGCGGTACTCGAGCCTTCGAAGCCCGTCTACCAGAACTTCGGTCGCATTGCGTCTGCCTATATATCCAACGATTCCGCACATATTTTATTTCCTCGATTATTTTTTCTTCCAATTCTTCTTCACTACCTGACGGGCTCTTGAAATTGCAAGCGAATTTGCGGGAACATCTTCGGTGATCGTGGAACCGGCGCCTATCGTGGCGTTGTTGCCGACCTTAACGGGCGCTACGAACTGAACGTCGCTGCCGATAAAGACCTTGCTTCCAATAATAGTCTTGTATTTGTTCTTTCCATCGTAATTGCAGGTTATCATGCCGCAACCGACGTTTGTACCGGCACCTATTTCGGCGTCGCCTATATAGCTCAAATGATTCGCCTTGGCTCCCTTTCCCACAACCGACTTCTTCACCTCGACGAAATTGCCGATCCTTGCATCTTCATCTATATAAGCGCCGGGGCGAAGCCTGGCGAACGGCCCAACCTGCACGCCTTTTTTAATAACGCTATCTTCGATGACGGAATATGGTTTGATATGAACGCCGTCGCCAATTGTCGAATTGCTGATAACAACTCCGTTGTCGATATGGCAGTTCTTTCCGATCTTCGTCTTGCCTGTAATAAAGCAACCGGGCGAAACGACGGTATCGGCACCAATTTCCACGCCGTAATCTATATATGTCGCCTCTTCATCTAATATTCCAACGCCGTTCATCATTAGATCGTCGTTTATCTTTCGGCACATCACTCTATTAATGTAGGCGAGCTCTTTGCGCGTGTTAACGCCAAGCAGTTCGTCGGCATCGCGAATACACCATGCGCTTACTTTAAGCCCTTCGTCGCGGGCGATCTTGATAACGTCTGTAAGATAATATTCTTTTTGAACGTTGTTGGTGCTTATCTTTGACAGCGCCTTAAAGAACCACTCCGCCTTTACGCAATAAACTCCGCTATTCACCTCTTTTATCATTAGCTCTTGCGGGCCGGCGTCGCGCGCTTCGACTATCTTTAGAACGTTCTCATCCGAATCGCGCAGTATTCGTCCGTACCCTGCGGGATCTGACAGTTCCATTGTTAGGACGCCGCAGACCGATCCGTTCGATATCGTATCGTTTATGAAATTTTTAAGCGTTGTCGCACGGGCGAGAGGAACGTCGCCTGGAATGACCAAGACATATTCACTTTTGCCAGTGATCTTTTGTTTGGCCGCCTTCGCCGCATCGCCGGTGCCCAGCTGTTCTTTTTGAACCGCAAACGCCACGTTCTTATCGCCTGCAAATACATTTTTAAAGTCGGTTAAGAACTCTTTGCTCACTACAATAATGGACGTAGAACACCCTGCCGCCTTGGCTGCACGCGCCGTAAAGGTGACAAGCGGCCTTCCGCACAGCGGATGAAGCACTTTAGGCAGCGCCGACTTCATCCTTGTGGACTTCCCCGCCGCAAGAATTATCGCATTTATCTTCTGCATATTTCAAATATGCCGCATCAAAACAAGAGCGTCAATAAAAGAATTGTTCAACACATATTTTTAAAGGCAACGGTGGCATGGACGTGGGT
>CAIPVD010000087.1 GCA_903868375.1 uncultured delta proteobacterium | reverse complement strand
TGCAAGGGCTATTACAGATACTGATGCTGCCACAAGGATACGGAATGGTGTTGACGAGGTGAGAGCTAAAGATGTTCCACTACTTTTAGATTTCTACCAATGCTCGGTAGATTCGCGACACAAAGGCTATCTAATATTATCGTGCACTGGAAAACCGAAGGAAGCTTATTATAAGCGATTTGGTATGGCCACGCCCAAGACGGTCTTAAAAGTATGTGAGGAAGCTGTAACTCGTGGTGAGAAAGAGTATAGCGACCATTGTGCAGAGGCCCACAAGGAAAGTTGTCGCAATGAACCTAAAGAAAAAGGAGAGGGTGGTTCTGGGAGCACGATAAATGAAGACCGTGTTGATCTGTGCCGTACTAACGTGTTGAATAATCCAGGAGTTCTTGGCTGTCTTCTTGATGTGATGAGTTTCTTTGATCTAGCGAATTGTTACAGGCCGAAATAAGTTCCTCCCTTATCCTCATTTTTCTATAGATTTTTAAGCCGATTCCGCTTAATCATTACGTCCGTCTATGTATCCAAAAAGTACTGTGGACCTTTCGGTCGATTTTTGCGGAGTGAAGTTCGAGAACCCGTTCGTGCTTGCAGCTGCGCCTCCAACCGATGAACTTGATATGCTCCGTGCCGGTTTTAAAGCCGGATGGGCAGCTGCGGTCCTAAAAACCACGTCAGTTGAAGGGAACGTTGTTCCGCTAAAATATCCGATGATGACAGCTTTAAACTACGGCAACGGAAAGATCTCGGCGCTTGGCAATATCGATCTCATCTCCGAACATCACATCGATAAAATAGAAGAGCGGATCAAAATTCTAAAGAAAGAATTCCCGACCAAGATCGTCATTCCATCGATCATGGGATCTAAGAAAGAAGATTGGCAGCAATTGGTCCAGCGCTGCGGCGATGCCGGCGCCGATATGATCGAATGCAGTTTTTCGTGCCCGCAAGGAACGCTTGGCAGCGGCAAGCCCGGTGCAATGTTAGGGCAAGATCCTGTGCTTTCTGCGCGCGTTGTCGGCTGGATGAAAGAGGTCGCTAAAATTCCGGTGGTGATTAAACTTACTCCGCACGTAACGGACTTTGCAGAAGTTGCAGATGCAGTTAAGCAGGCAGGTGCCGATGGCGTTTGCGTTAGCAATACATTCAAATCTCTCATGGGCGTTGACCTGAACAGCTGGATACCTTTCCCGAACATCGAAGGAAAGTCCACCTACAGCGGAATGAGCGGGCCGGCGGTAAAGCCGATGGTGCTGCGCCTTGTTGCAGAAGTCGCCAAAAAAGTTGGCGTGCCTATAACCGCAAGCGGCGGCGTCGAGAATTGGATGGATGCGGCGGAGATGATACTCTGTGGTGCGCGTACGGTAGAGGTTTGCACGGCGGTGATGCATTACGGATTCGTGATAGTTGAAGAGCTGATAGAAGGTTTGGCGGATTATCTGCATGGAAAGGGCTTAAAGTCGGTGAACGAACTCGTCGGTCGCGCGCTTCCAAATCTTACATCGCACGATGAACTTACGTACGCGAACAAAGTAGTTGCGAACATAAACGAAGAGAGCTGCATAAGATGCGGCGATTGTTATATCGCCTGCCGCGATGGCGGGCATATGGCTATCGAGATGGCAGCGGACAGGGCAACCAAGGTCGATGCCGAAAAATGCGTTGGCTGTGGGCTTTGCCGGCTAATATGCCCCGTCGATAACTGTATTACGATGAAGAATAAGTAACATATGGACTATCATTTTCAATGCACCGATTGCGGAAAAGAATATAAGAAGAACGAACTCGAATACGTTTGCCCGGTGTGTTCGGTGCAGCAAAAGCCGATGGAGCCGACACTCGGAGTTTTGAAAGTCCTCTTCGATTACAAGAAATGTAAAACGCCTCCTCTTCCACTAGATGACCTTTCTCTTCTTCCGCCGTTAAAAGTAGGGCCAACTCCGCTTTACGGGAAGACGCGTTTGGCGGAAGGTTTGGGGTTGAAGAACTTATACATCAAGGACGATACAACGCTTCCGACCGGTTCTTTCAAAGACCGCGCATCATCTTTTGTCGTAGCAAAGGCGCGAGAATTGAAGAAGAGGGTGATCGTCTGCGCATCTACGGGCAACGCTGCGACCGCACTTTCTGGAATGTGCGCAAGTGTCGGCATGAACTGCGTGATACTTGTTCCTTCGTCTGCGCCGTCGGCAAAACTTACGCAGATAGCTATGTACGGCGCGAACCTTGTCCAGGTTAAGGGGACATACGACGATGCGTTCGAACTCTCTCTTGCCGCGACAAAAGAGTTCGGCTGGTACAACCGCAATACCGCATACAATCCATTCACGATCGAAGGTAAGAAATCGGCAGCGTTCGAGATATTCGAGCAGCTTGGAAAAAAAGCGCCGGACAAAGTTTTTATCCCAACCGGCGACGGCGTGATACTCGCCGGCATCTACAAAGGTTTCTACGATCTGAAGGAGATGGGGCTAATTGACAAGAGCCCGCAGCTCATCGCAGTTCAGGCAGAAGGCAGTTCCGCGATAGTTAGGGCTTTGACCCATAACTCATCACCCATAATCCATCACAACGCATCTACAATCGCCGATTCCATCTGCGTTTCCGCTCCTCGCAATGCCAGATGGGCGGTTGCTGCCATTAAAGAAACGAACGGCTTTGGCGTAACGGTCACAGATGACGAGATACTTTCAGCCATGAAACGCCTCGCCTCGCTAACTGGCATATTTGCTGAACCAGCGGCGGCTGCTGCAGTGGCGGGACTTTTCAAGGTCGCCGACAAGCTTGGCGCCAATGAAAAGATCGTGCTCTTAATAACTGGCAACGGACTAAAAGATATCCCCTCCGCT
>CAIPVD010000086.1 GCA_903868375.1 uncultured delta proteobacterium | reverse complement strand
TATGGCCCGGAAATGCGCGGCGGAACCGCTTATTGCACCGTGGTAGTTTCCGACAAGCCGATAGGTTCGCCGGTTGCAAATAATCCGGAGATAGTGGTCGCCATGAATCGCCCGTCGCTCGATAAATTCGCGCCCATGGTGAAGCCAAAAGGTTTCCTTTTCATAAATTCATCGCTGATAGACGTAACGAGCGACCGCAAAGATATAAAAGTTATCACCGTTCCCTGCAATCAGGTAGCTATCGAGGCGGGAAGCGCAAAATCTGCGAACGTCGTTATGATCGGGGCTCTCGTTGGCGCAACTGGAATAATTAAGCCTGAGACGGTCGAAGGCAGGATAAATTACGCCTTCTCACGTAAGGGCGAAAAGGTAGTTCAGACGAACATCGTTGCGTTCCGCCGAGGTATAGAGATAGGCAAGGGCAAATAAATGGATCACGCAAATACCATAAAAGATATAATCGCGAAGTATCCGGTGCAGCGCGGAGTTATAATCCAGATACTTCAAGACGTGCATGGAAGGTACAACTATCTTCCAAAAGAGGCCTTGGATGAAGTGGCGAAGCAACTTTCGCTTCCAGTCGCGAAGGTTTATTCGATCGCCACTTTTTATAAAGCCTTTTCGCTAAAAGAACGCGGGAAGATAATCATTAAGGTCTGCAAGGGAACCGCCTGCCATATTCGCGGCGCCGAACTTATCTGCAACGAACTTGAAAACATCTTGGGCGTCAAGGCGGGTGGAACGACGCCCGATATGAAATACACGGTGGAAGAGGTCAACTGCGTTGGCACCTGCGCGATGGCGCCGGTAATAGTAATAGACGATAAATATCACGGGAGCATGAAGCCCGAAAAGGTACGTAAGCTGGTGACGAAATGAGATTTTCAAATACTAAAGATCTGGGCACGCGGATTGAAAGCGCCAAGGCGGCTCGCCAGAAGGTGAAGAGGCGGCTCCTTGTCTGCGCAGGGACCGGCTGCATCGCTAACGGAAGCTTAGAGATAGCCGATGCGCTACAAAAAGAACTAGATGCGCGTGGCGTAAAATTGAACGTAGAGCTTTCGCTTAAAAAGACCGGCTGTCACGGCTTCTGCGAACATGGCCCGCTAGTTACTTTCCATCCAGAAGAGATATTCTATCAGCGCGTGAATGCAAAAGACGCCGCTGAAATCGTAGAAAAGACGGTGTTAAAAGGCGAAGTGATAGACAGACTTTTATATACCGATCCAACCACCAAGCAAAAGGTCACAAAATATTTCGACATCCCGTTCTATGCCAAACAGCAGCGCGTTGTCTTGGCGAATTGCGGGCAGATAGACCCAGCTGCGATAGACGACTACTTCGCGGTAGGCGGTTACAGCGCACTAAAGAAAGTTCTTGAAGAAAAAAATCCCGAAGGCGTTATTAGTGCGGTAGAAGAGGCAGGGCTGCGCGGCCGCGGTGGTGGCGGTTTTACGACCGGCAAAAAGTGGCGCATCTGCCGTGGACAAACAAGCGATAAGAAATATCTAATATGCAACGGCGACGAGGGCGACCCCGGCGCATTTATGGATCGTTCCATCATGGAAGGCGATCCACATGCAGTGTTAGAAGGAATGATGATAGGCGCCTACGCGATAGGTGCAAACGAAGGCGTTATCTATGTTCGTCACGAATATCCGCTGGCGGTTAAACACCTGGAAAAGGCTATCGCCGATGCACGCGCGTGCGGAATTTTAGGCGAAAACATTTTGGGAAGTAATTTCTCGTTCGACGTTAGCATCAGCCGCGGCGGCGGAGCATTTGTCTGCGGCGAAGAAACGGCACTTTTAAATTCCGTCATGGGCGAAACGGGCGAACCGAGGCCTAGGCCTCCATATCCAGCCGTCGAAGGACTTTGGGGAAAACCAACGATCATAAATAACGTCGAAACGCTCGCAAATGTTCCGACGATCATCAACAAAGGCGCAAAATGGTTCAATGGTTTAGGCTTTAAGAACAGCCACGGGACCAAAGTATTCTCGCTTGTCGGCAAGGTAAGGAACACCGGCCTCGTTGAAGTTCCGATGGGTGCAACGCTACGCGATATAATTTTCGGCATCGGTGGAGGAATTTTAAATGACAGGCCGTTCAAGGCGGTACAGACCGGCGGCCCGTCAGGCGGATGCATCCCAGCAAGTGCGCTGGACCTTCCGATCGATTACGAAACGTTAACTGAAAACGGTTCCATGATGGGAAGCGGCGGTATGATCGTCATGGACGACCGCACCTGCATGGTTGACGTTGCAAAATATTTTATAAAATTCTTAATGGGTGAATCTTGCGGAAAATGCGTACCGTGCCGCGAAGGGCTTCGGCAGATGAGCTACATTTTAGAGAATATCACCGAAGGAAAAGGCAAACCCGAAGATATCGAACGGATCCGCGAGCTTTCAGTTGGCATACTAAACGGCTCTCTCTGCGCGCTTGGGCAGACCGCGGTAAATCCGGTGTTAAGTACGCTTAAATATTTCGAAAACGAATATCATGCCCACATTAAAGACCACAAGTGCCCGGGCGGAGTCTGCAAGCCGCTTATCACGTACGGAATAACCGATAAGTGCACCGGTTGCACGGTTTGCGCGCGCGCTTGCCCGGTTAACTGCATCTCCGGTGAAAAGAAGAAATTGCATCTGATCGACCAGAAGAAATGCACCAAGTGCGGCGCATGCTTTTCGTCGTGCAGGTTCGATGCGATCGAGGTTAAATAATTTTTATGGTAACGATAACCATAGATGGAATTGAATACGAAGCTCGCGAAGGGCAAACTGTTCTCGACGTAGCTAAAGAGAACAACATTCCCATTCCGTCGCTCTGCCACCACGAGGCGTTAAAGCCTTGGGGCGCGTGCCGCATGTGCGTGGTCGAACTGAACGGCAAGATAATGGCTTCATGCACGCTTCCTGTGGCTAAAGATCAGAACATAAAGACGAAGAGCGAGCTGGTTAAAACAGTTCGCAAGGTCGTTCTAAATCTGCTTCTTGCACGTTGCCCTCATTCGAAGACGATCCAGCAGCTGGCGCGTTTATATGGAATAACGAAGACAACGCTTAAGGCAGATGAAGGAAGAGATAACTGCATCTTGTGCAACGTTTGCACTCGGGTATGCGCGCAGCTAGGCTCCAGCGCTATCGCCACTGTAAAGCGCGGCTCCGAAAAGGAAATTGGAACTCCATTCGGCGAAAAACCTCCGGATTGCATCGGCTGCTTAAGTTGCGCACGCAATTGCCCGACCGAAACTATAAAGTTCGAAGAGACAGATGCCGGACGCATCATTTGGAACAAGAGCTTCGAGATGGCCGAATGCTCTATTTGCAAGGCAAAGACCGTGCTTACAAAAGAGCAGGTCGTCTTCTTTGCCAAGAAATCAGGGCTACCGGAAGAATATTTCGCAAAATGTGACGAGTGTGCGCGAAAAGAAACGGCGGAGACATTTGCACAACTGGTAATAAATCCCGGCGCACATATAATGAAGGCGTGGGGTTTTACGTTCGGCAAATTGGAGGCGAAGGCAATTACCGCGTCGCCCGTTTTGCCGCAGAAGTTCGAGAGGAGTTAAAGAGTGAGGAAGTTAAACATTACACCCGAGCGTTGTATCGGTTGCCGCACATGCGAGCTATCCTGTTCGTTCGCCCATGCGGACAAGAATAAGTTCGGCCGTTCACGAATTAACGTATTCAATTTCAGCGAAACGCTCAACATGCCGATAACCTGCCTTCAATGCGAAGATGCGGCATGTGTTAAAGCTTGCCAGTATAACGCTCTGACAAGGAATGAAAAGACCGGCGCAATAGAATTAAACGAGAAAAAGTGCGTGAAGTGTTCTGCATGCCTAGGCGCATGTCCATTCGGCAACGTACTTCTAGAGAATAATTCCGGCCGCTTTGTAAAGTGCGACCTCTGCCTAGGCGAACCGATGTGCGCCAAATTCTGCCCGTCGAAAACACTTGAGTATAAGTAAATGTAGCCACCTTCCAACAGCGATACGAAACTTCGATAAAACCGATTAGGATATAAGGATTTACGATAACTTCGATAACATTTTTACCACTTGGAGAAGGTCATCTTGCATACGCTGGTAATCGATTTGAGATGTAAGACCATATGCGAAGGCAATATCAAAAGCAGACGCCGATTCTTTTGCTGAAGCTGATGCAATATTAAAGAACCGCTTTCTATCCTTTAAGCCGTACCTTCCGTTACCTTCAGCAATATTAAGAATAACACTGGATATCGCCCTCTTTACTTGATCCGATAAATAGTAAGGCCAGTTACGTGTCAGGGATGGCACCCTTTTTGCTGTTAATAAAGCCAGTTCATATACTTTCAGTCTGTGATGATAAAACATTTTACCTCCAATGGTTGTTTGGGAGGCCCAATGCCTCCGCTTGTGAAGGCATTGGGCCTCCCAAACAACGAAAGGAGAATAAGTTTATGAATCATCACAGACTGAAAGCGTATTGCGTACTCTTGGAAGTAGCAAAAAGGGTGCCATCCCTGACAAGCACACTTCCAAGAGGAGAAGGTTGTTTGGTAGATCAATTTAAGAGGGCACTATCCAGTGCGATACTCAAGATC
>CAIPVD010000085.1 GCA_903868375.1 uncultured delta proteobacterium | reverse complement strand
TTCTATTCGCAGCAGGCGGTGACGTTCAAAGATGTCGGTATTAAGATCCAGGCGGAGCCTATCGCTTCCGCCGAAGATGTCGATCTTAAGATAAACGTCACGGTGACATCGCCCACCGCCGGCGGTGTTAATAAAGGGATAGACACGAACACGATTTCGACCACCGCTTATTGCAAGGTGGGCAGCTCTCTTGCGCTCGCAGGCATATTCAGGAACATGGATGCGAAGATGTACAATCGTATCCCCGAAGACACAAGCACTTCATCCGCGCTCTTCACTCTCTTCTTATCCAAGGATTTTGTCTCTAACCGAAGCGAATTCGTTATCTTCGTAACGCCAAGGATCGTCGATCGAGCGGCAGAACAGGCAAATGTAACGACTGTCGGCTTAAAAGATTGGGATAAGATAAATGAAGACATCATGAAGAAGCGGTCGAAGAAGGAATATAAGGAATATTTAAAGCAGAAGAATAATGATGCTCCGGTTAAAATAGAACCGGCACCTGTTTCAGAAGCGCTGCCTGCCACGGAAGAAGTGCCTGCAGAAAAGAAAAATAACGAAGAGGCGATGTTCGAACTTCCGGAGTCGTTAAAAAACTAAAATGGATAAACGAATAATAACCATCATCGGTGCGAAGGACGGCGTAGGCGCTACAACGCTTGCCATGAACCTTGCATTGTCTATGCAACGGCTAAGCGGCGCGAAGGTGCTGCTTATAAATGCTGCTTATCCTGGAGATCTGGCGTTCACAATTGGCGAAAAAGGAAATGCCAGGGCTTCAAAAGATGCAATAGAGCTTCTTAACAGGTCGACGCCTCAAATGCTTGAAGGCGCTCTAAGATGCCATCCTAGCGGAGTAGGTTTGATCGAAAAAGATAATGATGAGGCGACGCTTAAAGACGAACATCTTCGGAAGTTGTCGGAAATATATCCATATATAATCGTAGATGCAGGTGCCGTGCCGGCATTTCCGTCTACCGATATCATTTTAGCGGTTTCGCCGGACCCTCTTATCATAAACGCTGCCGGAAAAAAGTTGGAAGATCTTGCGCGAACTTTTTTCCCTAAAGACCTAACTTGGGTCGTAGTGAATCGATGGAGCGAGTCATCTTCTATCCCCAGGTCTTGCATCGAAGAAAAACTATGTATCGCGCACAAGTATTGGTTAGGCGATCTGCAAGATGCAAGAGATGGTTATTTGAAGGGGATTGAATCGTTGGCGGCAGCCCTTATCGCTGCGAAGAGAGCCGAAGCCGTAACTGCCGCCGATATCGATATTACCAAGATCAAACGGGAGCTTCTTGCAAAACTACAAGACGCGGTCGATGCGAAGGATGTGGATAAGGACACGCTCTATTCAAAAAGCGAAGAGGCGCTTTATAAGTTGATAAGCGATTCTGGCCTCTCGCAATTTACCGGCGCCGCCAAAAAACAGATCATGAAAGAGATCTTGGACGAAGCGCTAGGTTTGGGCCCGCTCGAAGGTTTAATGGCGGACATTAGCGTTTCAGAAGTGATGGTCAACGCAAAGAACGAGATCTACGTCGAGCGTTCAGGGAAGATAGAGGCTACTGATCTAAGTTTTACGAGCGATTCGCAGATGATGCGAGTTATAGAACGTATCGTGGCCCCTGTTGGCCGCCGCATAGATGAAAGCTCGCCGATGGTCGATGCCAGGCTCGCCGACGGCTCCAGGGTAAATATCATAATACCGCCGCTTTCACTTAAAGGGCCGACTATTACCATTCGAAAGTTCGCATCTAAGGCCTTGGGGATCGAAGATTTGATAAAATTCGGTGCGCTTTCCGAACCGATGGCAAAATTTTTGGCTGGATGCGTGAAAGGAAGGTTGAATGTATTGGTATCTGGCGGCACTGGTTCAGGAAAAACAACTCTTTTGAACGTCCTATCGTCTTTTATCCCCGCCAACGAACGTATTGTAACGATCGAAGACGCTGCAGAGCTTCGCCTCGAACAAGAGCATGTTGTAAGGCTCGAGTCTAGGCAGGCAAATATCGAAGGGAAGGGAACGATTGGAATAAGAGATCTGGTCAGGAATAGTTTAAGGATGCGGCCGGACAGGATCGTCGTTGGCGAATGCCGCGGCGGCGAGGCGTTAGACATGCTGCAGGCGATGAACACCGGCCACGACGGTTCTCTTACGACCATTCACGCCAACAGCCCGAGAGACTCTTTATCCCGCCTTGAAACTCTCGTTATGTTCGCGGGCATCGAACTCCCGTCTCACGCGATAAGGGAACAAATAGCCTCCGCCATTAATGTAATAGTCCAGTTAAGCAGATTTCCGGATGGCTCGAGAAAGATCACGCACATAACGGAACTGTCTGGCATGGAAGGAAATGTAATGACGATGCAGGATATTTTTGCGGGAAATTTTATGGCGACCGGTTTTAGACCAAGATTCATCGAAAAACTCAAGGCGAAAGGAATCGAGGTACTATAAATGATGGCTTTTCTAGGTATAATTTGCGCAGGCGTTGCAGCTTTCGTTTTTGCTTCACTTGCGGCCGGAAGATTACAGCAGGTTTTTGCGCGGCTTGCGTGGAGAGTTAAGCGGATCGTTGCGAACTACAAGCTAAAACGAAGGACAAGAAAGTTCGAAAGCCAATTTGTCGATGGCCTAACGCTTGTTTCAAATGCGATCAGGTCGGGATTAAGCCTGCAGCAGGCGTTTGAAATGGCGTCCCTCGAGATGCAAGGGCCCTTTGGCGAAGAGCTCGCACAAGTGCTGGCGGATGTAAGGCTTGGCGCATCCGTAGAAGATGCGCTTCATAATATGGAAGTGCGGCTCGAATGCGAAGACTTAAACATTGTTGTCCAAGCAATATGCATACTTCGTGAAACGGGTGGAAATATCATCGAAACGTTTCAGATAATCACATCGACGATAAGAGAAAGGCAAAAAGTTCATGGAAAGATAAGAGTGCTTACTACGCAGGGGCTTGCGCAGGGCGTGATCATATTTTGCATGCCATTTGCGCTCGCGATCCTTTTATATCTGATAGCACCTGATTTTATTAGGCCGCTCTTTACGACGCCTCTTGGTCTTTTGCTGGTGATGATAGGTCTAACGCTTCAATTTATTGGCGCGTTCATAATGAAAAAGATCGTGATGATAAGGGTATGAAAAAATACAAGATCATAATGCTATCGATGTTGTTGCTAATGGCGACTTCCGCTTATGCACAGGGGTACAAGGTTGCGATCCAAAATGGTAAAGGTGACCCTGTAGTATCAAGGGTCGAAGCCATCCCCGTTGCAAACTCGGCACAGCCCGAACCCGTTACGGCCGATCTGCTGCCGGTGCATATGCCGGTCGAAGCCCTAGCCCTTGGAACGAAGTGGGACGGTTGGAGCGAGGTGAACATCGGAGACATATTTATTGTTCATCACCAATATTCAGTGAACTCATTTCAAAATATTGCAGGAAAAGAATGTGCAGAGATAGGTTACGTAGTTCGCGGGGTTCCAAAGCAGATGAATCCTGGTGATGCCGAGGTGAAGGGCGAGATCCGTGGCAGCGGAAGGTTCTATTTAGACATTCGTTCCGGCATAACGCTCGCGAACGTTTGGGAGATAGAGGCTTACGGCACAAAAATATCTTATGCCGCGGTCTTAGAGTAAATATGAAAATGTTGATCGTCATATTTGTTGCATGTTCGGTAGCAAGTTTTGTCTATTACTTTGCTTCGGTCTTCGAAGCGGAATCGGTGAAGGCTCGTTTGGGGCTGGCTAAAAGATATAGAATACCGAATGCATTGCTCTTCAATATCGCATCGCCAGCCATTTGGCTAATGGCCGAACCCATTTCAAGGATTAAGCTCGAAAAAGTTCGGTGCTATTTATCGCGGCGCTTTGTACTAGCCGGCATAGAAGAGATAATGACGGTGGACCAGTTCTTTGCGTTCCAACTGCTGTTAGCTGCAGTATTTGGTTTCATCGGTGCCATTGTGCCATTTTTAGACGATCATCTTCTCGTGTTCGTAACTATGTCGGCGCTTGGTTTTCTATTTCCGCTTCAATGGTTAAGTGGGTTGATAAAGAAACGCCGGCTAGAAACTATCAGGGCAATGCCTGGCGTTGTAGATCTTTTAACGTTGTCCGTAGAGGCTGGGCTCGATTTTATGGCGGCGCTTCAAAGAGTTGTCGAAGGCTCAAAAGAAAATCCGTTCACCATGGAGTTGAAGCGAATGCTCGATGATATGAAGATCGGAGCTTCAAGGGCGGAGGCGCTTCGACATTTGTCCGAACGATGCCAGATACCGGCGATCTCCTCTTTTACCGCTCTTCTTATCCAGGCCGACAGGCTCGGAGCGTCGGTGGGGCCGGTACTTCGCGCCCAATCCGACAAGCTCCGTTCCGATAGGTTCCAGCGTGCGGAGAGGGCGGGGGCGGCAGCTGCCCAGAAGATACTTTTTCCGCTCGTTTTTTGCATAATTCCGGCGGTCTTCATCGTTATCTTTGGGCCGATGATCGTCCAATTCGTAACTGGAGGTTTCAAATTTTACTAATTATGAAAAATAAAATATTAGAACGGCTTAAAATAATTCTAAAAAAAGTAGAGGGGCGGTTTAGTGCGCTTACCTGGCAACGTAAGGCCTGGATTGTATGCATTGCTGCGTCGTTCATTGCGATACTTCTTGGGCCATGTATGGAATTTGGATCCGACAGGCGGGCGATCGAAAAAGAGTCGCTTCTACGGGCGCATGCCATCGTAGAACTCCTTGCTGCCAAAAACGTACAAGCGCTTACAAGTGCGAACGATCTTCTGTACGATTTAAATGCGGCTACTTCGGCAAACGGAGTTAAAGATGCTTTCATTGCAGGGCCGACCGGAATTATTGTTGCCCCGGCTTCAAGATTTAGAGAAGACGCCAGAAAATATGAGGCGGTAAGTGAATCTCTGGTTCGAACGGATGTTTCCGTCAAGGCTTCAAGTTTTGGCAAGTATGAACTCTGCGCGCCGATAATGAATGGACAAAATCGTCTTGGCGTTGCCTTTATCGAGTTCTCTGCGCTAAACGAAAGCACCTTCTCGCTTGTTTGGCAGTTCATCAAAAAAGTGTTCGTGCTAATGGCAGTATTCGGAATGGCAGCCATTGCCATCATCGGCGCGTTTAAAAAACAGACCGAACGCCAGGAAACGGTGTCGCAACCCACATTTACAGATCACGAAGGTGCGACACGTGCGATGCATCATTCCGGGCTTTGCACGTTATCTGAACATGTTGGTTCGCAGATATTCTTCTTAGACGGTTCGTTCGTTATCACCTTCGCTAACAAACAGGCGGTGTTAAAGCGTGGAGCCTCGGTGGGTAGGCACATAATGGACGTTGGTAAGCCCTTTATGGAAATGGCGGAGGAGATGGAAATGCTCCAACTTGCCGAATTAAAGAGAGGCGAGGCGACGATATGGAGAACAGGCATCGATGACGAAAGGTATAAATATGGCCTTATCATTTAAGAAAAAAAAGCGCTTGATGATAGTGCTGGTGTTTGCCGTTCTCGCTTGCTCACTTATAGGTGCCCTAGCAAATAAAAAATATTCGTTAGTGCAGCAGGTGAAGGGCGAAGTGGATGAGCAGCTTTCAATACAGGAAAACGGTGCCGCGCGATATCTGGCAAAGTTGATAGCTTCTGATGCGATACTTGCATACTTTTCTCATCAGCTAAGCGATGCGTTGCAAAAGAACGAGCTGGCGCTTCTTCTTGACCCATCAAATTCGGCTGCAAGGGCAAGGCTTATCTCTATAAAGAACGAACTAAAGTCGCGCATAGACGAAAGTTACGCGCGCGGCGTTGCTAACTATCAGTCGATGCACTATTCAATGGCGATCCAAGATTGGGAATCGTGCCTTACTCTAATTGCCAACAGGTCGGACGAACAATACAAAAAGATCGAGGGCTATATTGCTCTCACAGCGGCGAAGAAGGAGGGTGACATATGAAAGATCTATCGCTTATATCTGCAGATCATAAAATAACCGGCAAGTGGGGCGATTCGAACGTTTTATTTCTTGTTTGGGACGGCGGAAGCCATAAACTTGTTACTTGCCAGGCGTCTGGCGAACATTGTGTCGCAGCGTTTTGCAGGGAGAGTTCGCACCTAGTAGCTATCAAGATGCACAATTCGGTGTCGCTAGGAGGCGAAGAACAAAAAATGTGGCTAAAAAATGGCGATGCGTTGCACATAGGGCTAGACGCATATCAAGTAGCGATCAAGAAAAGTAGAAGGCGCGCCATTTGGATCGTCGCGGCAAGCATGGCCGTGGCGCTTGCTTCCACCGTTGTCTTTAGCGTTTTATTCACGCGGCCAATTCATGAAGCTATCGCAAATAAAACGGTCGAAGAACCGAAGATAGACGTTCAAAAAGAGTGGCAGGTGAATAAGTTACTCTCCGATGCAAGGGCGTTCATGAGTTCTGGCGATGCGCAGCAGGCAAAGATGAGCGTTCAGCAGGTTATGAATCTGGCGCCGGAAAATATCGAAGCAAGGCAGATGCTCGTGGCTCTTCAAGATCGGACGGCGTCGGAAGTAACCGATAACGCTTTCAAGTTGTCTTTGGAACAGGCGGAAGCCCTTATGCAGCAGGCGGACAGCGCGTATGCCGGTGGCTATTTTAAGGCCGCGAGAGATATTTATTTGAAGGCAAAAGGCCTGTTCAAAGATAAGGCGACGAAGCCGGCATTTTATTCTGGCATAGAAGATGGGATAAAAAATTGCGAGGCGAAGTTGATAGAATCGATCGAGCCTAAGCTTCTTCAGGCGCAAAGATCGATAGATACATCCGACGCTGCAAAAATTAAAGAGGCAGTTGTATCAATTCAAGATGCCGGCACGCTTTGGCCGGAATATCCGAGGTCGAAGGAATTGCTTGCGAAGGCGTACGAGGCGCTTAACAAACTTGCGATGGAACATGTAATGAAGGCAGATACTTTGCGAAGCCTCTCCGGATGCAAAGATGCGAAGGCGCAGTATAAGATGGCGATGAACGTCGCCTCGTTCCCGGAAGTGCAAGCATATCGGCGTGCGGAGGAAGGTATTGAGCAGTGCATGTGATCATTATGAGAAAAATAAAAGAAATAATGATAGGCGATAGGATGCTAAAGGTCGAAATAGCCGATACGTGGTTAAAAAGGTTAATTGGCCTTTCGTGGCGGACGAAGATGGACGATATCGACGGCATGCTCTTTATCTTCCCATGGCGAGCGCGTTGGAGAATGTGCATGCGCGGAATGAAGTTTGCGCTCGATTTTATATTCATGGATGGGGAAAATGTTGTCGATGTTTATAAAAACGTTCTGCCTGGTTCTAAAACGCTAAGGCCCACCGGCAAAGTTAATTCAATCTTAGAGGTCGTGTCTGGCCTGTTCTGATTTCGGAATATTGACTAGCGGTAGTGTTCCATTTGCAAGAATCGTATGCAGCGCTCGCATAATAATGCACTGAAATGTCGGGATTTTTTTCTTTATTCGCTCTTGGCACATGCATTGCAACATTCCTCTCCAACAATTAACAAAGGAGGAAGAAGATGTGTTTCGAAGACAATTGCATTCCGTACTGTTCAAGAGAGGGCTTTAGCACGCCCATGTGTAAGGAACAGAATCGGGCATGGATGGCCAATGCCCAGGAAGCCAGGCCTTCACCTTCAAAGAAGGGTGAAGTTTGCATGGTGGGAGAGTATGATGAGCTGGTAGATCCATCCAAGAATATATGTGCGCGCGGTACCGGGATGGGTTCGGTCGATTCTTATGAACTTTGTAAAGATCAACAAAAAAAGCCGCCTTATTTTATTCATCTCACCGGCGAACGCTGCGTTGATGTATATAAAGGTGATGTGAGTGCGGCGGTTAAAACATTGAACAGCCTGCTAAAAAATATAAGGCCGGATGCTTCATTTTTAACATCCACATGCCCATCTTCTGCGGGCCGTTTTTTGCTGTGGGTTGGCAGTCTATTTGGTTCGGATGCTTTAGATGTTACGGATGATCATTGTTAAAAAGCCGATAGACATATATTAGATTTTAAAGTTAAAGTAAAAGGCGCATCATTAATAGATGATGCGCCTTTTCATACCTAATTAGGAGAAAAAACATGTTCAAAAAACATCCGAAGGGCCTGGCGGTACTGTTCTTTACCGAAATGTGGGAGAGGTTTGGATTCTACACGATAATGTCGCTGCTTGCTCTTTATATGGATGAATATTTCAAGCTACCAAAATCCGTTTCTGGAAATATCTACGGCGCCTATATTGGCATCGTATATCTAACGCCTCTTTTCGGTGGTTGGGCGGCCGATAAGTGGCTTGGATATACCAGGTCGATAATGCTTGGCGCGGCGCTTCTGG
>CAIPVD010000084.1 GCA_903868375.1 uncultured delta proteobacterium | reverse complement strand
GAAAGTATTTTGCTTTAAGGCTATAGTCTACGGTCTACAGTCTATTATAAGGAGCATTTTGTGATTACGTATGCAAAGTCCGGAGTTAATATCGACGCGGGTAACGAGCTGGTTAAGAGGATAAAAAAGAAACTTCCCAAGATCGGCGGGTTCGGGGGGTCTTTTCCGTTGGCGGGCACAAAATATAATCTTGTCAGCTCCACCGACGGTGTGGGGACAAAACTTAAGCTTGCGTTCCTTCTGGGTAAGCATGATACCGTCGGCATTGACCTTGTCGCCATGAACGTTAACGACATAATTTGCTGCGGCGCAAAGCCCCTGTTCTTTTTGGATTACTTCGCTTGCGGAAAACTTGATGTAAACCTCGCCGAAAAAGTGATATCCGGCATAAAAAAAGGCTGTGATATTTCCGGCTGCGCCCTTATCGGCGGAGAAACCGCTGAGATGCCGGGTTTTTACCCTACGGGAGAATACGATCTCGCGGGGTTCGCGGTAGGTTCGCTTGAAAAGGGAAAAGAAATAACGGGCAAGAACATGCGCCCCGGAGATATTGTTATAGGTATTCCTTCGTCCGGCCCTCATTCCAACGGTTACTCGCTGATACGAAAAGTGTTTTCGAACAAAGAACTAAAAAAATATGCCAAAGAATTATTAGCCCCGACAAGGATCTATGTAAAGGATATTTTGTCGTTACTATCCGCTATCCGCTATCCTCTAAACGCTATTACTGGTATCGCGCATATAACCGGCGGAAGCTTTTACGATAAGATCGGGCGCATAGTTCCTGAAGGGTGCCGCGTGGTTATCGAAAAGAATTCATGGAAAGTCCCCAAAATATTTAAAATAGTTCAGCAAAAAGGCAATGTTCCCGAAAAGGAAATATATAGGACGCTGAATATGGGCATAGGCATGGCCGTTATTGTCCGTCCCGCTGTTTCCGGAAGGGTGCTTAAGTGTCTGAAAGGCTCTAAAATAATAGGCAGAGTAATAAAAGGCGTCAAAGGCGTGGATGTGGCCTAATGATCAAACTTGGTGTTCTTGTTTCGGGCTCGGGCTCAAACCTTCAGGCGATTATGGATGCCTGCGTGTCCGGCATACTCAAAGGCAAGGCCGAAGTGGCTGTTGTTATCTCGAACAAAAAAGAAGCGTTCGGTTTGGAAAGGGCGCGCAGAAATAATATCCCCGCCGTATTCGTTGACAGAAAAGATTGCGGCGGCCCGGCAGAATTTTGCGAAAAGATAAAACAGGAACTTTTAAAAAATAAAGTCGGCCTTGTGTGCCTTGCCGGCTATCTTTTAAAACTTGAAACGAATTTACTCGGTAGTTTCAAAATAGTAAACATTCATCCGGCTCTTCTCCCAAAGCACGGCGGCAAAGGCATGTACGGTCATTTTGTCCACGAAGCCGTCATCAACGCGAAGGAAAAGGAATCAGGAGCCACAGTCCACTGGGTTGACGAGCATTACGATCACGGAAATATCATAGTTCAACAAAAAGTCTCCGTTTCGACGGACGACACCAGTGAAACGCTGGCAGCAAAAGTTTTAATAGTCGAGCACGAAATTTATCCAAAAGCGATT
>CAIPVD010000083.1 GCA_903868375.1 uncultured delta proteobacterium | reverse complement strand
CTGCCAAGTATAGACTTCATCTTTGTCGCGCTTCTTGTCAGTGCAACTACGGTATGGCCGCTTCGCTTTAGCTCCTTGCAAAGAGCTCTTCCGATAAAGCCGGTCGCGCCGGCGATGATTATTTTCATGGTCTAATCCGTAAATTGATATGCCCTGTTGCAGAATCTGCCGTCGCTATCTAGGCAATAGATGATGATCGTTTTGTTGAACGAGCCGTTCTTCACATTTCCGTTGCACATAACTCTTTTGGCACTTTCATCGAAGACGGTGAACGTGCCATCGGAAAGAAGAAGGCCCGCATGGGTAACATTATCGAAGGTAATAAAATATGCCGATGCCATTTGTCCGTCTGCGTGCGCCAGTTCGAAACCATCCGGGCTCGACTTGCATGTTCCATATGAAGATTCGTATTTTCCGATGCGAACGTTCTTGAAAGGCTTGTCCGTCTTTTTCTTTTTAACTGCCTTTGCGGCGCGGTTCTGGAGCTTGATGAACATTCGCTGGTCCGAATTTGTGATAGCACCAGTTAAGAGCGAGATTCCGCCAACGATCCCCATCGAACCGAGTGCGGCTTCAAGGCCTGATGACGCTGATAGTAATCCTGCGGCAGCCGTTGCTCCAACAGCCGCTGCAACGTCCGGACGTCGGTATTTAATTTCGCACGGCGGTTGCTGGCAATCTTCTGCATAGGCCGTCGATACGAAAAGAACGATAACCGTTAATACTGCGAACGTGATCTTCATTTTATCTCCCAAATATTCCGATGAGCCTGCCTTCGTCGAGGACATGCCCCTGCATGGCGCTAAGAACCGTGTCTCTCGTTGCGTTCATGTCGAGGTTTAGGTTTGTATCCAGTGCATAGACCCTAAAATAATAATGATGCGGTTTTCCTTTTGAAGGGCAGGGACCGGCGTAACCGGTCTTGCCCATATCGTTTAGCCCCTGCATACTGCTATCGGAAAGACGTGCGGATTTTTCCACGTTTCTTGGAAGCGATGTCTTTGCCTTGGGGATATTGAATATGACCCAATGCGACCATATCTTTGCGGAGGCGTCGGGATCTTCGCAAATAACTGCAAAGGTTTTGGCGTTCGCAGGAACACCGCTCCACGCGATGGCTGGAGAGACATCTTTTCCGTCGCAGGAATATTCTACCGGAATGTTGCCATTGCTCGCGAACGCGTCGCTTTTGACATCGATCGCCCACGAAGATGTGGAAATTAGTAACAGAACTAGAATGAATGAATATTTCATATGCCATGTTATATGAGTTTTTTGATTACGTGACAAGCGATTAGTTCTGCTGTTGACAATAATGTACGATTACCGCAATAAGTTCAGTCTATGAACAAAGGAATTCAGGAAATGTTCAGCGAAGTTCCGAAGACCTATGAGATCGTAAACCATATCCTTACATTCGGAATGGATATTCATTGGCGCCGGAAAGGCGTGAAGCTTGCGGCAAGGCGCGGCGGAACGATGTGGCTCGATATCTGCAGTGGAACTGGCGAGACGGCGGCTGCTTTAAGAAAGATAGCCCCGAAGGATGTGACCGTAGTATCCGCCGATTTCTGCGAGCCGATGCTCCGCGAAGCGGCTAAAAAGCCGGAAGCCAAGAATATCCATTTTACGCTTGCCGATGCGAACATTCTTCCGTTCAAAGATGAGGCGTTCGACCTCGTTACCATATCGTTCGCCACGCGGAACATTAATGTAACGAAGCGGTCGCTGGAAGAATCGCTTTCGGAGTTTTACCGCGTCCTGAAAAAGGGCGGACGTTTCGTGAATATTGAAACGAGCCAGCCTAGGTGGAAGGCCGTTAGAAAGATATTCCATTCGTTTATCAAGCTATTCGTGAAACCTATCGGAGAACTTATATCCGGCTCGGCTTCGGGCTATAAGTATCTTTCGCAGTCGATACCCAAGTTCTACAGCGCCGATGAATTCGCGCAGATCATCAAGAAAGCCGGTTTTTCAAGCGTTACATACAAGCCGCTAATGTTCGGTGCAGCGGCGATTCACGAAGCCATTAAATAGCCAAATCAAATAGCGTCGGATAAACCGTTTGACTCTGCAGGCCACAGATGATAGCCATTGAAAAGTTATAAAAGGATAAACCTATGGGCCACTTGAGCTTAAAAAAACAGCAGGAAGCGGTGCATTTCGACTCTAAATTATGCCGTCCGATAGCCGAGATAGTTGCAGATCATGAAGATCAAATATCTGCTAACGCCGTATATGCATTTACGGGCAGTGTGATCGAACAGCTTAGCTATCTTGATGTATCCAGTGGCGGTGTTAAAGGATTTCTAGGGCTGCTTCAGAATATCAAAAATGATCTTAAAAAAGCGGTAAGCGCCGAAGAATTGGCAAAAAGATTTGATCCGGCGATCGCTTTTTTTAGAACGCAACTGGCCAGCAAGAAGGACGTTATGTTCGACTGTAACGATTCGAAATATTCGTTGGGCTCGGAGTCTACATTTGTCCCAGCACTTGATTGGCATGCTGATTCTAATGGATTGGCAAAACAGTTAAAAGAGACCTTTGGCCTGAATATCACTGAACCTTTGGAAGTTTGGTTGAACCACAGGATCGCCTATACGAACATCAAACCTAAGGCCAAAAATCTGGTCTTGGTGACAACTGAAATTCACGATTCAAAGCCCCTTCTTGCCGACGAATTGGAATTGCTCGATATGCTAAAGGCGAATGAAGGAGAATACACGCTATTTTTGGCTCAAGAAAGCAGTTCAAAAGAATCGAATGCATTCTTCGAGACCGCCAATAGTTCTGATCTGCTGTTTCAGCAGCTTCTTAGAGCTAAGGCCAAAGATGGAAGCGCGCGTAATCTCTTTGACAGATTTTTAGGTGCCAAACAGACGATTGATGCGATAACGAATCAGGTTGTGATGGAGAATCCCAAAGCTGACGAAAGTTTTATTTATAGAGTTGTGCTTGGTATCGCTATGGGCTGGATGGAATTGGTCATATTAGGCAAGGACCAGAGTCTTTTTTGGCCGCTAGATGATGAGGCTCTCAAATCTAGAGTTAAGGATGAATGTGCTTTGTCATCTTGTATCTCTCTTGATGAGTGTTTTAAGTTCTACGGTGATTGTGCATCGCTGCAGGCAGAGCGTGATAAAGCGATGGCAAAAAATCTGAACGAGGGATTGTCTCGGTTTGGCGCTTCTAAAGATAAGGCTATCGTTCTTTTTACAGTTGGTGGATTTCATGCCTCGGGTCTACTAAAACTGCTGGAAAAGATGTCCGACACATCTGTCGTCGTCCTAATGTCCAGGAATTATTCGGATTATATGAAAGTGCTGTTGCCCCAGGCCAAATAAAACGACATCCCGTATATTTTTTGATGTTGAAATGCTAAGGCGAGTTGTGACATAAACACGCCTCACATTGAAGTTCAAGGGCCCATAGCTCAGAGGATAGAGCTCTTGCCTTCTAAGCAAGATGTCGCAGGTTCGATTCCTGCTGGGCCCGCATTATGAAACGATCTATCATAATTTTAGCGATAGCGGCGGTCTTGTTGACCGCATTTCGGTCGTTTGCCGAAGTTCTCGTCAAGAACGCCGACGACAAGAGCTATATTGTAACTGTTTCGTGCGAAACGTATCAGGAGTTCAAGGCGCTAAGCTCGCATTCGTTCATAGGATTTGAGCTTCCGGCCGACGGCTGTTCGGTGATCGTAAAGGCTACCGGCAGCAGAATTGCCATCGACGATAACGGAACATATCTAGTTGCGGATGGCCAAGTTACCGAAGAGTAGGTCAGATCATTTTTCCAACATATTTTGCAATTGCGGGCGCCGCGGTGAGTGCTGGCGATTCGATGCCTAACAAGTGGATGATTTTCCCGTCTTTAAATATCTCAAAATCTCCGACAGGATGGCCGCCTTTGTAGAGTTTTGGCCGATTTCCGGCATATGCAGGTTCCAGATCCTTCGCGCTTATATCTTTGACGAACTTTGAAAGTTCGTTCGCGAAAAGTTCCGGCGGCGATTCTATCGAGTAGTCGCTTTTTTTGTCCGGTGTAAGTTTTACCTGCGAAGGCCCAACAAAAAGTTCTCCAGCCATATTGCGGTGCGTGTGAATTCCCATGCTGGAAACAAGCGTTGCATCACCAATATCTTTGCTGGCTTTGCTTGCCTTGCTGGCCTGTAACAAGAATCTGCTTGGCACTGGATATATCATCGTTAGGACTTTTCCTTTTCGCCAAGTATAGTATTCGCCCTTGAAGGGAACGATCTGATACAGCGCGCACATCTGGAAGTCGTCGCCTCTGCATGTCATACTGTGAACCTCATCTGCCCAGAGGCCCGCGGAATTTATCAAGACATCGTATTGCATGGGCCCGCGATCGGTTTCGATAGATGCGTTCATCTTGTCGATGCCCGTGACCTTGCAGGGATAGACGACCTGAACGTTTGGGCGTGAAGAAAGCGCAAGTTCCAGTGCTCGGATATATGATGAGGCGTCCATTATTCCAGAGGTTCCCGAAAAAGCCGCTCCCGTTACGTTTTGCGCCGACGGCTCGGCTTTATAGAATTCGGCAACGCTTGTGAGCTTTAGATCTTTTACTCCGCAGGCTTTGGCGTTCTTTTCTACTTCGTGTAGCGCCGCTTCTTCGACGTTGCCGCACGCAATGATCCACTTTCCGCATTTTTTGAATGGAACTTTCAACTTTTTAAGCAGTTCGTAGGTTAGAGCCGAACCTTCCACGCATAACTTTGCCTTCAACGATCCGCATGGATATGCAAATCCGGCGTGGATAACTTCGCTGTTTCTTGTGCTCGTGTGATGCCCCAAGAACTTTTCCTTTTCCAAAAGAAATATCTCCGATCCTTTGATTTCGGAAAGTTCCAGCGCGATATTCAAACCGACCACGCCGCCGCCGATTACACAAATCTGCATAGATGTAAGCTAAACGAAAAAGCGGAAAACGGGAAGAAAAAAGTGGCTAATGTAAGATTGACTTGGAGACCGTAGTCGAATATAAACGCAACAACAAACAAGGAGGAACAAACTATGCCACACAAATTGCCAGAATTGCCGTTCTCGAAAGATGCTCTCACGCCATACATTTCCACGGAGACGCTGGAATATCACTATGGAAAGCATCACGCGACGTACGTAACCAACCTGAACAACCTGCTCGAAGGAACGGGGCTTGAGAGCATGCCGTTAGAAGAACTCATCACCGGCGGCCTTAAAAAAGCTCCGCAGGAAAAGCAGACCGGCATATTCAATAACGCAGCTCAAGTTTACAATCACACATTCTACTGGAATTCTTTAAGCCCAAAGAGCGCGAAGAAGCCGGCCGGAAAACTTGTCGAGGCGATCAACAAAAAGTGGGGGAGCTTCGATTCGTTCAAGGAAACATTCACAAAGGTAGCGGTCGGAACGTTCGGAAGCGGTTGGGCTTGGCTTGTGCAGAATAAAGACGGCACATTAGATATCGTTTCCACATCCAACGCGCAGACGCCTATTACCGAAGGTAAGAAGCCGCTTCTAACGTGCGACGTCTGGGAACACGCGTATTACATCGATTACCGGAACGCCCGCGCGAAATACTTAGAAAATTACTGGAACATTGCTAACTGGGATTTTGCCTTAAAGAATTTTGGATAACAGCATCACGTTAAGCGCCGTAACTATCGCTGCAATTATCCAGTTCAGCACATTTACAAACGTTGAATTTGCGTGCCTTCCCATTACTTTCTTCGATGATGTCAAAAATATCAGCGTGAAGATCGTAATGGGTAGCTGAATACTTAATACTATCTGGCTCCAGATAAGCCCTTTGAACGGGTCGCTTAAAAATGCGATGGCTATTAGTGCGCCTACTATCGTTATCACAATTCCCGTCCTCGAATGAGTATCTTTTACATTGAACGGTTCTCCAAAGATTCCAGCAAATATCGAACCGCCTGCTATTGCCGCGGTAACGGAAGATGCAATGCCGGCGCAGAGAAGGGCGAACGCGAATATTGTTGCGGATGAATTTCCAAGAAGCGGGCGAAGGGTCGCCTCTGCTTGCTGTAATTCTGTTACTTGAATGTGATTCGAGAAAAAAACCGACGCCGCAACTATTATCATGGCGGAGTTTATTGCCCATCCAACTATCATGGCAAAAAGCGTGTCGGCGAATTCGAACTTTAGCTGTTTATTAATAACCGCTTCGTCTTCAAGATTCCACTGCCGGCTTTGTATTATCTCGCTGTGCAGGAAAAGGTTGTGCGGCATGACTACGGCGCCAAGAACGCTCATGATTATCGGCATCGAGCCCAAGGGGAATGATGGCGTTACCCATGCCGCTCCAGATGCCAGCCAATCTACTTTGCAGAGCACGAGCTCATAGACAAAGGAAATGCCGATAAGAGAAACAAAGGCGATTATCCATCGCTCTAATTTTTTATAGCTATTGGTCACGATCATCACGATAATTAGAACGCTTGTCAGCACTGCGCCGACGATTATCGGCAGGTGAAAGAGCATGTTAAGCCCTATTGCTGCGCCAAGGATCTCTGCAAGTGCGGTGGAAATTGCTGCGACTACTGCCGTGGCAAGTAGCGGCCTGCTTATCCATTTCTTGTAATGTTTGCTTGCTGCTTCAGAGAGGCAAAGGCCGCTTGCAATACCAAGATGGGCCGCATTGTGCTGCAATATGATGAGCATGAGCGTTGAAAGCGTTACCATCCACAGAAGCGCGTAACCGAATTGCGAGCCGGCCGCCATGTTGGCTGCCCAATTTCCGGGGTCGATGAACCCGACGGTTACAAGAAGTCCTGGGCCTATATATTTCAAAAGCTCTTTGGCGCCAGGTGCCGGCGCATGCTTATGCAGTAGCTGTTTTAGAAAGTTGATCATTGTTGTTGGCTCGTATGCAGATGAACATTATGGCTGCCATGCAGAGGTAGCCGATCGTAAAATATGCGCTCGTATAGTCCGGATAACAGCAGGGGACATACAATCCGCCAGATGGCAGCGTCGAGTGGATGAGCCCGAATGACGTAAAGAATGCGCAGATCAGAAAATAGATGCCCGCGTTCTTTATCTTACCGTCTATTAAATGAGCGACCGCCGCTCCCCAGAGCATCGCCGTTATTATAAAGCCGTGGCCTATCGCGTTTATAAGTTTGAAAGTCTGAAATGCCTCTGCCTGAAAAACGGCGGGGAGCGTGCTTATCACCGCTTCATCTATGTGCAATTGACCGGTAGTAATTATTCTTATCAATTCGCCGACGGAAGGAAGCAGCGCGATGCCGACCGCCGATGCGTGGTTCCGCGGGCAATCCATAAAACCTTGGTCGATAATTTCAAGCCCTACGAAGACAAGAATTGGCGCAACTGAAGCCGCCGGTATCAGATCGACTATCGATTGCACGTAGCCTAAGCATCCGCCAAGCCCTATGAATATGCCTGTTGCCAATGTGTAAGCAGCGCGTGCACCCATTTTTTTGAACGCCGGATGGCCTATGTACGGCGTCGATTGGCTGACACCGCCGCAGATCCCTGCAATTAAAGTTGCGAAGGCTTCCGTTAAAAGTATCGTTCGTGTTTTATATGTATCGCCGGCGAGCATCGCGCTTTCAGTTACGTTGATACCGCCGACTATTGTGAGTATTCCGAACGGAATTGCAACGGGGAGATAGTTAAGCGCCTTGGTGAACCCGTTCAAGAATTGCAAGGTTGGGTGAGGGTAGCCGAGGAAGAAATTAAATTGCGGCGCGTGATAAACGGTGCCGAGCAGGTCGTATCGCCCGAGAACGTGCCAAAGAACGGAGCCGATAATGACCGCGGCAAATGCTCCGGGAATGCCGAATGGCAGGCGCTTACTCGCAACGAGCGTGTAAAGTATCAGCCCGAACGCTATCATTCCAACGACCGGCGCTGCAAATATATGCATGAGCGGTAAAAAGCCTAATAGCGCAAGTCCAACTCCCGCGAGCGAACCGATAAGCCCCGCCTTAGGGACGATGCGTCGGATATGTTCGCCTAAGAACGAGAATATTATTTTTATTAGCCCCATGCAAACCGTCGTTGCCATACCGACCTGCCATGTGAGTATCGGATCTTTTGTTTCGAGCCAGACGGGGCCTAATACTATTAATGATATACCGATTGTCGATGGCGTATCGAGGCCCAAGGGCATTGCGCAGACGTTACTGTCGCCGCGCTCTTTTGCAAGTTTGAATGCGAGATAGGTATAGACCAGGTCGCCGATAAAGACGCCAAGCGCGGTGCCGGGGATCATTAGCTTGAAAACGTATTCCGTCGGGTATCCAAATCCCGCCAAGATGCCAGTTAAGATGACGAGGTTCATCATGTTGTCGAGCATGAGAGCGAAGAATGCGTTTAGGTCGCCCTTGGCGGCCCATTTATACTTGAATGCGGTGGAACTCATGCGGCAAAATTAAACGATGCCCGTTTCAAAGTCAAAATATTTCGGTTATTTGGTACCACCCATGACGGAGCAAAATCAGACGGAGCAATTTGGAAGTGTTTGCTCCGTCTTGAATTGCTCCGTCATGAGTGGTCAAGTGCGGCGCATAAAACACTTGACAGCCATTACAATAGCTGGCATAAGTTCCCGAAATTAAGCGACGGACTTAATTAACAGGAGAAAAATTATGGCTATGACATCAACTGCATTTTTGGGAATGCCGG
>CAIPVD010000082.1 GCA_903868375.1 uncultured delta proteobacterium | reverse complement strand
ATTGTTTTCGTATGTGCGATCGCTGGAGTTGCTTACATCTACATTCAAGATAGAAGATACGAAAAGAAATCGGTGAAAGAATCGATGAGCGATAGCCTTTGGGACGAAATTGCCGCCGAACGCGAAGCAGCTCTGCTTCGCGCCAAAAAGTTCCGCCAAGCCTTAGATTCCGCCAAGAAAAAGTAACGTCGCCTGCCTGTCGATACGCTTATGAGTTCAAAAGAACTAGCAGGCCAACCTCATGCAGATAAAGCTCGTGAAATATTTAACTCCTTCAAACAGCCAAAGAGTCTGGATGATTCAGGCTTTAGATTCTAAATATTAGGCCCTGGAATTTGCGGAGGTGCGGCGGGTTGCCTTGTGTCTGGCGGCGGTAGAGGCGGTGCGCCGGGTGGCACCGCATTCAGGCTTGGAGGCTGCGTTGCCGGTTGAACTGGAGGTATAGGCGCGGCTGGCGCCGGAACCGGTTGTGTCGGTTTTGTTGCAGGTGCAGAAGGTCTCGGAGCTTGAATCACCGCAGGTGTAGGCGGCGCAACAGGCGTAGGTGCTACCACTGGAGTTGGGCCTTTCACTTCGAACGTTTGCTTTATCACCGCATTCTCGTGGCCGAATAAGTCGCGTACCGTGAGCGTTATCGTATATGTCCCGTCTTGTGCGTTATCCGGAAGCTTTATGCTGTTCGTCAACTCGACTGCGCCGTTCGACGGCACGACCTGATGATAATCGATGATGTTTTCCTGATGCAGCCCGATTGACTGGTCCGGATATTTCACGTCGATATCTTCCTGTAGCCAGACCATGCGGCCCGATTTTTCGTATCCATAAACGTCGCTCAATACAAAGACGGTTTCGTTCTGTTGGAATACTGCCGGCGTTCTGATGGTGTTTGCGTCACCGGCGGCAAGGCGGACATGCGTGATCGTTAGTTCTTTGTATGGCGATTCCTCGTCGGCCGTGCCTAAGAATTCTACCGCAGGGGCGAAGTTGAATTTAAAAGCGGAATGCAAATAGCTCGATGAATTTTGCATCCCCGTCCAGAGAACCGTGCCGGCTATGGCTGCCCAGACAACAAGTGCCACCGCGCCGTGCCAGTTGCGCCGCTGTTTTGTGACAATTGTGTCGCCCACCAGGTCGCCGAAACGCTGGCGCTTGGGGCTTAGCCACATCGCCATTAAGCCCACCACGTTCATGTCGAAGAGTCGCATGAACGTTCTAACTACCGCGCCAGAAAAAGAAACCGGCACGCCGTCTTCGTGGCTTATCGCGTATCCGAATATCCATTTACCAGGCGTTGTGTGGATCGAAGATTCAGTGATGACGAAATATAAGAACGGCACGAGCGGAGAGAGAAGGAGCATCCAGCGGCTTACTAATATTCGATCAGGCGAAAGGAGCAGCGAATAACCGAACGTAAGCGAACCGAATATGCAAAGGTCGATGAGGAACGAAACTGCCCGCCCCGATGCCGATGCAACGTTCAAGTTAGTTATGCCGAACCGCTCTTGTTCCGTTTTATGCTTTTTTATGACCGTTGTCTTGGCGATAAGGTCGCCGAAACGCTGGTGAAGAGCCGTTAGCTCCATGCAAAAGTAGGGGACGAATGGCAACGCGTAATCGACAAAGCGGAAGATGTTCCGCGCAAATATTGCCGACATGGAAGCGTAGCGGCCATCTTTTCTGCGCACCGACATCCAGCAGCAGAATTTCCCGATGGTCGTGAAGAATATCCCTTCGAGGACGAAGTAATACATGAAGCAACAGAAGGCGAAGATACCGTGGAACGCGAGCCCTTGCCAGCCAAATGAAGGTATCGGCCCGCTCCAGCTATGGTAGAACGCGCGGCGTGCAACGATGCCGATCAGAAAATAAAGGTAGAAGAAGATGATGCAATCTATGAAAAAAGCGGCGAAGCGTTCCCGTAAGTTCGCGACCGTCGCGCGCCGTTCTAGGTATATCTGTTCGGCGGCTTCATCCTCTTCGGAGGCAACGGTGGTTTCGGGTATCGCTTCCGAAACTTCGCTGACATCTACAAGTTCGGTATCTTCTCTTGAAAGTTCGTTATCTCCCATAATTCTATTTTCCTCTCATCTCTTTTGCCAGGACTGGATCGTCGGTGATGATGGCGTCAACATCCAGCTGCAGTGCGCGCTTTATTTTCGCCGGCTCGTTTGCCGTCCAAGTGACCAATTTCCAATCTCGCATTCGCGCGAATTTAACCAGCGAACTTTTCAATATGCTTATGTGGGGATTTATCCCACCAACGCGGAGGATGTTAGCAGAAAAAATGGCGTCGAGAAAGAAAAAAGCTCCCGGTTTGATAAGTAATGCGCGATCCAACTGCGGAGCCAGTCGGCCGATCTTGTATAAAAGATTTCTTCCGAACGAAGAAATGACAATGTTCTCCGGGTGCGGATATTTTTCTACTTCTTGTAGAAAGTTATCGATGAAGTTTTTAGGTTGTCTTGGATGATACTTTAGCTCGATATTTAGAACGTAGCCGCTATCTTTAAAAAGTTCCAGCACCTGTGCGAGGCTCGGAATCCCTTCGCCGGCATAAAATTGGTTGAACTTGCTTCCGATGTCGATCTTTTTCACTTCTTCGAACGTAAGTTTATGCAGATGCATGTGATAACCGGTCAATCTTTGCAGGTTATCGTCGTGAATCACCACGGGAACGCCATCTGCGGTCGGAAGGACGTCGAACTCCACGCCATCGATCTTAAGTTCGATGGCCTTCTTGAATGCAGATATCGAATTTTCCGGAGCGTACTTCCTTGCGCCGCGATGTGCAAGTATAAGAGTTCTTCTATTTTCCATATTTAAAGATCAAAGTATCCAAGTTTGTTCTGAACGAGCGTGAGGCCGGCGATTGCGGCGGTTTCGACGCGTAGAATTAGCGGCCCAAGGCTACACGACGTTGCACCTGCTTCTAATGCCGCCTTTACTTCACCTGGCGCGAAACCACCTTCGGGGCCTATGATGATCAGAGTGTTTGAGTGTTTAAGTGTAGAAGTCTTTAAGTCTTGCATAGCCTCGCCCTCAAAGAACAATATTTTCTGGGTGATATCGCACGTGGCATCAAAGAGGCCGGCGAAGGGGACGGGCGTATGAATCATTGGCCTGATGGCTGTTCCACATTGTTTCGCCGCTTCATCGGCTATCTTTTGCCAGCGCTTTAGCTTCTTCGATGCATCGGCAAGTTTTGGAATGGTTCGCTCGCTTGTGAAGGGAATAAACTTTGAACATCCAAGCTCGACCGCCTTCTGGATGATCCATTCGAACTTATCGTGCTTAATAATGGCGATCGCCAAGGTCATGTCTGCCAACGTTTTGCCGGTTGCCACGCTCTTGTCTTCAACTATCTTGGCTTCGACCTGTTTGGGCGTTGATATTACAATTTTCGCTTTGAAGCGGCCGCCTTTGCCGTCGGTGAGCATGATCCAGTCGCCGGCCTTGAGGCGCAGTACCGTGGATATATGTTTGGCATCGGCACCGGTGAGAATTACGGAACCGTTCTTAACAAGTGAACCATCTATTAAAAATTGCGGCATAAGTATTGAAAATCACGAAATGATTTGCCTGGATTGATATCATATGTTATCAAGCAACTCAATTAACTTTTACTTTATTCTATGCCAACTTTCAAATGCCCTCAATGCGGCGGCGAGTTCCAGGCCGAATCGGAAGGAAAATATCATTGCCCACATTGCGAAAATACCGTTGCGATCCATCTCCACGTTCATGGAAAGGTAGCCTGGGAAACCTGGCGGCATAAAGGCAGGTTCAGCGCCTTCATCGAAACGTGGAAGAACATCATGACCAACCCGGTCAGCTTCTATAAGCGCGTTCCAAAGCGCGGCAACTTTGTGCTGCCGCTTTATTACGGCATAATTTGCCAATCGATCGCTATTATACTTATGTGGTCGTATCAGGCGGGCTTTCATTCGATACCGGTGCTTTTGGATTACACGGCAGCGTTTGGCGGCTACTGGCCCTGGACATTTCATTTCGACCTCTTCACGATGGGAATATTCTTAATGGCGCTTTGTGTTGTTGCGCCGCTATTTGCAATTTTAGGCCTTTCGTTCATGTCGGGGATATTTCACATTTGCCTGAAGGTATTCGGCGGAGCAAAAGAAGGCTACGAAGCAACGTTTCGCGCTATCTGTTACGCTTCCAGCGCGCAGGTGCTTGGCGTGATACCTATCGTTGGAGGAGTTGTCGCGGGCGTTTGGTCGCTTGTCTTGAGCGTTATCGGCATAAAAGAGATGCACGGCACAACTTATTCTAGGGCGGTCATTGCGGTGGTCTTGCCGGTTATCACGTGTTGCGGTTTCATTATGCTCGTCGTTGCGGCGGTATTTGGCGCGGCTTTGGGCGCATGGATGAGCGGCGGTGAGGTCTAAATGAAAGATGTTATAATTGGAATCGATCTTGGCGGAACGAACTGCAGGTTCGGTGTCGTTTCAAAGTCCGGAGAAATATTAAAGCAGGAAATGCTGCCCGTTTCCAGCGATAGGTCGCACAAAGGGATCGTCGAATTTCTTTCTTCCAATTGCAAAAGATTAAGCAGCGGCGCCAAACTTTTAGGTGTCGGCGTCGGTGCGCCAGGAATAGTCGATTTCGAAAAAGGCGCGATACTTCGCTCTCCTCATTATCCGGAATGGCTTGGATTCTCTCTTCGCGACGAACTTCAAAAAAAATGTGGCTGCAAAGTGGTTTTAGATAACGACGCGAACATGATAGCGTCGGGCGAGGCGTGGAAAGGTGCGGGGCGGGGGCTCAAAAATTTTATAATGCTAACGATCGGTACGGGAATCGGCGGCGGCATAGTTATCGACGGAAAAATATTTCGCGGCGATCACGGCTTTGCCGGTGAGATCGGACATCAGATAATCCAGTTCGACGGCGTGCCGTGCGATTGCGGCGGCAAAGGTTGTTTTGAAACGATCGTTTCGATAGGCGGACTGCAGGATATGATAGCTGGATCAAAATACGCCGGTATAACGGCTAAAGAACTTTACGATCTTGCGGCCAAGGGCGATAGCTTTGCGCTTTCAACGTGGAAAAAGTTCGGTTCGTATCTAGGAGCCGGCATTGCTTCCGTCGTTAATGTGCTAGGCATTCACACCGTGATCATCGGCGGCGGTATCAGCAATGCATGGGACCTTTTTATAGATGAGGCAAAGAAGGAGATCGGACAGCGCACGTACGCAGAAACTGCCGAACGAATCGTTCTTAAAAAAGCGGAGCTTGGCGAATCGGCCGGAATACTCGGCTCCGTTTCGCAGGTGCTCAAGATGTGAATTGTTTTATAGTGGCCACAGCTTCCATATTTCGAAGGGCTCGTAAGAAAATACAATGCAGATGGATGTGACCAGAAAGAGAAGCCGTACGGTGCGCACACGAGTTGCTCCATCCGTTGTTTCTGCAGATGATGGTGCGCACATCCAGGGAACTACAGCGAGAATGATGTGCCACGGATATGCCTCGCGGAGCATCACAAGCATGAACGTTATCCAGCCGAGTATGGCAATGTCAAGATAGGCGCGCGATCGCCATAGTACTCTACCGAAAATCCCCGACAAGAGAAGAAAGACAGGCAATAGTGCGAGGTGGAACTTTGATGAGCTGGCAATATTGATGGGGTTGTGTACAGGAAGCTGCTGCAGTGTAGGCCAGAGGAGAAAAAATACGGCAAGCGAAACAACTCCGAGCACTGTCGCAAACAGCAGAGTGAGCCACTCGCGTATGTGCCAGCGTTGCCATTGCGCTTCTATGATGATCAAAAATACTCCATAGAGAAACCATGGCGCGAAGAAAAAAACTCGGAAGTGGAACACTGATGCAACACAGAATGCCTCCACCGCCGATAGCCCTCGTCGATTAGCGAGCGCACGGCTGCACAAAATTAGCGGTATGAGGACAAATGCGTCGTAAAAACCTTCAAGCGTCCAATGTATCACTTCAATATAGACAATCGCAGCAGTGAGGATTTGTAGCCGTTCAAGTGTGCGGTTTCCGGGCACAGGTATGAGCATCATCTTGAAGAACAGAAAGAGTGCAATATGTGCATAGATGAGAAATAACATTAGCAGCAGCCGGTTAGCTGTTTCAAACGAGATGCCGGTATAGTGGTAGAGCACTGCTACTGGTGCTACCATCAACATGTCGCCAGGTGGATAAATGCGAGGTTTGTTCGACCAGCTTGTTACGAGCGGTTTGCCTTCCGGCCAATCGGGAACTGCAAATACGCCGCCGGTTGAACTGCCACCTTTTTGGATATCTTGCGGCATGAGCTTAAGTTTTTCCGGTGTGACTTCGGCGAGCATGCTGGCGATCGGGCAGCGCCAGATGTCGAACCCTACAGCAGGAAAAATGCGAGCAGCGTTCATGTGCGAAAAGTGATCGGTGTAAGTGCCGCATTTGAGGTCGCCCCATGGGTGCGGAAAAATGCGAAACCCTTCCCATGTCTCCCAGATGAACAAAGAGATCAATGTCAGTACCAGTGCGCGTTTTCGCACGGGCCAATGTATAGGAGATACGAAACGCATATGATCAATACCCTCCTGGATCTCGTTAATCTTTGGAAACATTCAAGGGAAGATAGAGAT
>CAIPVD010000081.1 GCA_903868375.1 uncultured delta proteobacterium | reverse complement strand
AGTGCATGATTATTGAGTTGTTGGGTCCGTACAGCGCAGAGGAGAAACAGAAGTATCGCAACTTACTCGCCGCCATCGACGCGGAGCAGGTGCAGGGCTTAGTGCAGTTATGCGCCGTTTGTGGTGAGTCACACGTTGCAGGTGGATGCCCCAAGGAGTCGAAACCTGAATTGTGCGACGCTCCTGAATGGCGAGGCAAAAAATGTGGAAGGGAAAAAGGACACGCGGGTTGCCATGTGCAATTTCCCTCGCTTGCCGAATTAAAGCCGCAGGAGTCGAAGCCTGAGCCGGTGGCGGAACATCATTTCTCCGGTTCACTCAAGGGGGCTACAGAAATAGAGAGTAAACTTGCATTTGCACAGGATGAACTGAATACGAAATTAGCGAAACTCGAACGCGCCGACCCGTGGCCGATGATTAATGGGATCGTCAAACTGTTAGAGGATGAGGTATGTGAGCCAAAAGCCATCGCCCATCTATCCACCCTTAATAGAATGATCGAGCAGTCCCGCAAGGAAAGGGGTGCGTGATGAGTTTAGTTTTCATTTTGGCATTCATGGACTTAATTCTAGGAATGACATTCATTTGCCTCGTACTCCTAATCGTTAGGACGGCGATATTGCTTGCGGATATTAACAAGCACATGGATAGTAAAATTGAGAGCAAGAAAAGGGGCATGAAGTGAAACTATCCGAACAAATAGCACAAATGATCTTGGACAATGCACTAGCCTGGACTCGTTACGGTGGCAATTACACCGCAGTCCAGAAACAGATAACAGAGATTGTCGATTCTGTTTTGCAGTCACCTGTCACGGATACATGCGAATGGGTTTACCACGAGAATGAAGGGACTTACACAACCTCATGCGGCGAACGTTGGTTCTTCCCTGAATCTACGCGACAGGAAAACGGAGCGGTGTTTTGCCCGGTATGCGGAAAGAGGATCAAGGAAAGGGGTGCGAAGTGAAACGCCAAGACATAGTCATTCGCTGGCGCGATACTGTCTGTGACTTCAAGAAAACACAACGCGACATCGAGAGCGAGAAGAAGAACCGTAGATTGTGGAAACTTCAGAGAGGAAAATAATATGAGCATATTCGGAAGCATTATCGGAGCGGCAATTGATGTAGTGAAACTGCCCGTAGCCATCGCAAAGGATGCTGTGACTATGGGCGGCGACTACATGGACGGCGGCGAAACGTACACGCAGAAGTCAGCGCGCAAAGCTAAGAAAAGTCTGAAGGATATAGAATACGATTTGAGGGATTTATAAAATGACCATACCTGACGACGTTTTGGAGAACAAGAAGTTGATGCGGGAGGTGTGCGAAGTGATACTCACTTTTGATAACGATGCGGTGCGTTCAGAGTCTATACTGGCAATAGCACTTACCCCCTATGAGCCAGCGTTCTGTGTCATGTTACATAGCGGAAAACAACTGAATTATACTTTTTCCGATTGCGATATATCAAAAAGGGCTTGTGCGGCGGCAATACAATCATGGAAGAAAGCGGAAGGAGAGACAAGGTGAGACTAACGTTTATACTCCTATGCTTACTGTTCGTTGGCTGTGACCCTAATGTGGTCAATAAAGTGTTGGAACCCGATACACTGGGCGTCAAGCCGTCGGAGATCACGCGGTATGAAATAGAACGTGTGCAGATTGTCTACGACGATCTAGCTTACGAGGGCAGGCGCGGTATATACGTCATTCGTGATAACGAGACAAAACGGGAATACTTGGGTGTGTCGGGTATCGGCGTTACCGAACTGGGCGATCACAGGGTAAATAAAACCAACGTGTCCGACGAGCGGTAGAAAGGATGAGTTATGGGCAAGACGGCAAACGTGTATGTTATTAAACTAATAGCGGGATTCCTTATGTTGATTATAGCCGCCGCCATAGGCTTGGGCGCCGTGTACATTGTCCACGCGTACTCCGAGATGTGGTGGGGTACGTACGCGTATTGCGTATGCTGCGTGGCAGGGTATACGACGCTGATGGTAGGCGCCGT
>CAIPVD010000080.1 GCA_903868375.1 uncultured delta proteobacterium | reverse complement strand
GGGGTTTGCGCTTTATTGAGATCCACTCTCTCCATAATAATTAAAAATGATCATGAGAACGGCAGACATCACTATCGATGCAATGATCGGCTTCTTGAGCATTCCACTGTTCAATTCAAGACTCCAACCGATAGGCAATGACCTTTGCAAATAAATGAAAGCTACACCGTAGCTGACCACGGAGCTAATCGCTGCAATGATGATATTCTTGAAGATGAAGATGAATATGCAGTTCAAGACAAGGTTGATCAGTGCAGCAAATAGGTTCGCCTTGAATATCACTATCGTCTTCATCTTCACAAAGAAAACATTCGAAATAATAACATTGAATCCATAAAATATGGTTGAAAGTGCAATGATAGGTACAACTAAATATGAATTATCTGCAACTTCGTGATTGGCCAACATGTTAAGTATCGGCCTTCCAAGGACGCAGCAACCCGCCACGTATGGAATAGCTATCATCAAAAAACCTCTTAACGTGTAGTTCAGCATGACCTGGGCTTCGATCTCCCTGCCAGAATCCACAGCTTTGGAAAGAAGCGGTGGCAATACCACTCCAGAAACCTTTGGCAAAAAGATAATGAGAGATCCAAGCGCATATGCAGGACTGAACCATCCGACTGCCGTGACCGATATCAATGCGGCTATGACATACCGTGCGCTGGAACTTAGAACTGTATCGACTATGAACCCTAGCAAAAGCGGAAAACCCAGCTTAATATCTTCGATCACCGAAGGCATCTTAGGCAGCACCACCCTCCAACCTATTTCCTTAACGACGCTGACCATGAGGATGGCGCTTATTGAAAAGAGCGTCACGATCTGGGAACCGAAAAGAAGATTAACGTTGAGGTTGTAGTGAAAAAGACGAACAAGGACTATCAAAAGAATGTTCAAATAAGGGAACGTAATCGTTGCGAAATTAAAATATCCCATCCTATGAGTGTATCTAAAGTAATCGGCAGACTGACTAAAGAGGAGGTAAGCAAACATATATGGCAGCACCAACCATTTTGCGAACTCCACATTGCTCTTCAGGAATAACCTGTCCAATGCCGGATAGGTAAATATCAGAACAATAGATAACACTAAAGCAATGCCCACATGACATAAGAACTGCGGATAGAAGAGCGACCTTTTCTCCTCTATACTTTGAGTTGAAGGCAGGAAGCGGCTTCTTTTATAACCAACGACCAGCACCGATATTCCATAGACGAACCCAAGCAAGGTTGTAAGCAGCAGATAACCGCCATAGATCGTTGCGCCGACATTCTTTATGATCAAAGGCATCAGAATGATACCCTGCCCATAGATCGCAACATGACCTAAAAGAACGAAGACATTGTTCTTAATGAACGTCCTGTAAACTGGTGAATGCATTATTTATGATGAGATACGGAAAACAACTGCGATTCGATATACTCACAAAGAACGTGGCCAATTAAAATATGAATTTCTTGAACTCTGGGCGTATTCATCGAAGGAACGGGAAGCGAATAGTGACATATCTTAAATAGGTTAGAATTCCGATCGCCGCCAAGCAAACCTATCGTGACAAGGCCCATTTCTTTTGCCTTGACGACCGCACTTACAATATTTTTGGAGTTCCCGCTCGTCGAGATGCCCAACAGAACATCGCCCGTCTTTCCCTTTGATTCTACCTGACGTTGAAAGATATCGTTATAATCATAATCATTTCCTATCGCTGTCAGGATAGATGTATTGACTGTCAATGACTCCGCCTCCAGCGGCCTTCTTTCCAAATAGAATCTTCCAACCAATTCGGCTGCAATATGCTGGGCATCCGCCGCACTTCCACCGTTACCACATACAAGCAATTTTCCACCCTTCTTGTATGCATTCACGATCAGATCGCCCACCTTGGCAAGGTCCGCTCTAAAAACGCCGTCTGACAGAACTCGCCTTGTCAGATCGGCATGCTCTTCAATAGCCTTCTGTCCAAATGAACTATCGTTATTCACACAAACCCCGTTCATTGCACTCTCCGCAACTTTTTAATTATCGGAATCTCCGAGTCATATATTCTAATATTACCATCACCCAGGGCTATTTCCATCTCACGAATATCCCTGACCAGCCTCTTAAAACCCTGCGGCTCAATAGACGCCGCCTGATCGCTACCCCACATAGCTCTGTCTAGCGTAATGTGGCGCTCTATAACACACGCGCCGAGCGTTGCCGCCATCAAGCTGGGCGAAAGACCAACTTCGTGTCCAGAATAGCCGATGGGAATGCCCTTGAACTTTTCTCTCAATGTTTGAATGCCTCTAAGATTCAGTTCTTCTGTCTTTGATGGATATGTGCTTGTGCAATGAAGAATGGCCAGATCATGACTACCAAGGATCTCAACCGCATGTTCTATCTGTCTTGTATCGCTCATTCCGGTAGAAGCAATAATAGGTCTTTTAAATTTTCTATGATGTTTCAGAAGATTGTCATCTGTTAAGCTTGCGGATGCAATCTTATAACAGACGGGGTTGAACTGTTCGATGAAATCGACCGAGGCCTCATCCCAACACGAAGCGAACCAATCGATACCCCTTGCCTTGCAATACCTATCGATCTCCGCATACTCTTTCTGCCCGAATTCGAGGCCCCTCTTCAGGTCGCCATTAGTGGTACCGAATGGGTTTTCTCTTGGCTTTGCCAGTTCTTCTTTTGTATAAACTACGTCGATCGTTCTTTTTTGGAACTTCACGGCATCGCAACCGCTGTCCGCAGCCGCATCTATCAACTTTTTCGCTATATCAAGCGAACCATTATGATTGATACCGATCTCCGCTATGACATATACTGGATGATCATGACCAATGTACTTTTTACCAACGCTGATATTCTTTGATTCCATATAATCTCCTCTGTTATTTAACGGCCCATTAGAACAGCGTATATGCATTAAGGCATATATTGCAACGCATTGTTTGTCCAGCCTATACCATGTTTTGCTAAGGCCTTTTTCCCATCGCCTTTAGAACTCAAACCAACCAGCTCAAGATCGCTATCCACCATTATTTTGACAAGGTCGCCGAACTTCACCTTCGGCTCCCACTCCAATATCTTTTTTGCCTTTGTGATATCTGCCATCAGATAGTCAACTTCCGCAGGCCTATAATACATCTCATCTATCTTGACATGCCTCTCGGCATCTAGTCCAGCGTATTGGAATGCAGCGTCAACAAACTCTTTTACGGAATGGCTTTCTCCAGTACCGATAACGTAATCATCCGGCTTTTCTTGTTGCATTATCCTCCACTGGCATTCAACGTACTCTGGAGCAAAGCCCCAATCACGTTTGGCATCAAGGTTCCCAAGATATAAATAGTCCTGATCTCCCTTCAAGATGCTAGCTATTCCTCTCGTTATCTTGCGGGTCACGAATGTTTCACCTCTTCTTGGAGATTCATGATTGAACAATATTCCATTGCAAGCAAAGAGCTTGTAACTTTCCCTGTAATTCACCGTCATCCAATAAGAATAGACCTTTGCGGCGGCATAGGGGCTTCTCGGATGGAACTTAGTATCTTCATTTTGTGGCGGAGGCGCAGACCCGAACATCTCCGACGATGAAGCTTGATAGAACCTGGTCTTTATACCGCTTCTGCGTACAGCGTCTAGTATCCTGGTCGTACCCAAGGCAGTAATATCGCCTGTATACTCGGGCATATCAAAGCTCACCTTAACATGGCTTTGCGCTCCAAGGTGGTAGATCTCATCCGGTTTGATATTGTAGATAAGGTTCGTTAATTGCCCAGAGTCCGAGATATCTCCATAATGTAGATAAAGAGGCAGGCCTTTAACGTGCATATCATGGTATATGTGGTC
>CAIPVD010000079.1 GCA_903868375.1 uncultured delta proteobacterium | reverse complement strand
CTTTCTTAATACAAACTAAAGATTCATCTAATTGATTTGTTTCTGAGAAAAAATGAAACATCTGAGCCGCCTCATCTGCTGTCATCTTATCTTGTTGTTGGCAATTGCAATACTTCTTAAGTAAAATGGGATAGTCTTTATAAAAAGTTAGCAGTTGATTATCAGATGGTAGCTTATTCAACAGTTCTAGATTATGCTGAATGCAGATATTCTTTGGGTCATTGCATCCATCGCAACCGGGTTGTAGAATTACAGCCGCGAGCAAAAAGCTAACTGCAATAAATGTTTTCATTGTTCGCGCCTCCGATAGCCTTGGCTTCAATATCACGTTAAAGTTGTTACAATATAATCATGAGCAAGTAGAACGCACCGCCATTCCCAAACTTAACGGAAATACCTATAAAGAAAATCGGCATTACCAGTATTTATTTTATTGATTAGCTCATACGCTACTTTTTCACCGAGCTCGCCAGCTTTGCTTAAATCTAGCAATGCTCCCCGCTTGTCCCCTGATATAAATCTTGCGAGACCTCGAAGACAGTAACTTTTACCATTGTCAGGGTTAAGTTCTATTGATTTGTTGTAATCCTGAATGGCTCCTTGATTATCTTTTAATAGAAAGTTGATATACCCCCGTCGATGATATGCATCTGCATTCTCAGGGTCTAATTCTATTGCTTTATTTAAGTCTTGCATAGCACCTGTAGAGTCTCCCAGCTGTCCCTTAGCAGCCCCTCGGTGACTATAGGCATCTGCATTCTCAGGGTCTAACTCTATTGCTTTATTGAAATCTTGAATAGCGTCTGTGTAATTTTCTGACGTCGCTTTAATAGTTCCTCGGTTGGAATAAGCCAATGCTGATTTTCGGTCTACTGGTCGAGGTCCTAAATCTTTATTGTTGATCTCTTGGGTATTGTAATATGGGGTGCCCACCGCTGAGCCACTTGATTTCTTATCTAAACTCTCCTGCAAAGAACAGCCCTCTTTGTTCCCAAGCCGACAGGACTTTTCAGTAAACACAACAAACCCATCCCAATCACTAGGCGATGGTAATTTATGATATCTGATGTAGTAAGATTTGGCTACTTGTAAGCAGGCGTTTGCATCATTGTTCGAACAGGCGGTCTCAGGATCATGTGGCTTCAGCGACCAAAGAAGAATCGCGCCACCTATGGCACCAACGATGACAAGAACAAATACTTTCTTCATCTATTACCTTTCTATCAATGTTGCCGATTCTTATCAAAAGCCCCCCCTTGCTACAATATAAAAGACCTTGTCTATGTAACATGCCTTTCCATGTGGCCCTAAATAACGAATGGATCTCATGAGGTCTGTCTCAAAAGCATTGTTATCTACTCTGGAACAAATAAAAGCACAGCGGCAGCCATCCTGTCAATATTCTCTGTAAAAACAGCTAATTACGCTATCTAAGCCCGGTATTGTGAAATTAACCCTTGTCCTGAAAACCTTCCCTTCATCGTTGTATGGGCAGACTACCTCGAAGTGCCTTTTACATATTTTTACATATGACGCTCCATTCGTACCCCATGCGCAAATAGTCTCTCCGCCAATGGCCGCATCTGGTTTGCCGTGGCCTTCTGGGCAATTCTTGATGCAGAGAAAGTGTGTCTACATATGTTTGATTGTGCCAGATAGATAACGACCGCCACGTTGCTTCGTTAGTTTATAAAACGACGACAGAATAGGAGGACGATGGACAAGGCGAAATAGTATGCGCAGAGTACTATTGACTTTAGTTATGACCGCCTAGTACTAGTGCTTCATTCATAATTAAGGACGGCTACAATGTCACATAAGCGCGAAACACAATTGAGCGTTCGAAAAAAACACTATGCTCAGACGCAACATCCCGGTCTTATAGATATCACACATGAGTTCAAGAAAGGATGGTCATACCTTACAAGGGGATGGGGAGGTAAGGTTTCGGGGCAAGCGCTTACTGTAAAGCAGATTGTAAATAAACTTTCTGATGAAGCGAGCCAAGCGGCTATAATCGAAACTTACTCTTTGGCCGAAACAATTCTAAGGGTCTCTTGGGCAAGCCTTGATAATATATCTAAAGCCACCTCAACTGACGAAGTTTATAAAAATATCGCAACCATAAGATCGGTTCTTTCTTGGAAAAGTGAATACAAAAGTTCACTTCAAAAAAGCACAGATAGCCTGAAGCGGCTACAACTTCCCGATGAATATCAAGATTCGCTCTGCCTGCTGACAGATGAAGTAGATAAGATCCTTAAAAAGATGGAAAAACTGGAATCAAAAATCGACTCTTTAAATAGATCTTTCCGAGCGCGCTCCAAGAATAAAATTAAGATGCCGTTTCAGTTTTCAGACGATTTTACGGATGTCCGCTTTTCACCCTGTCCAAGATTTAAGAAGGGGAAAAGGTTCCAACTTTCTATTCTGCAGGGTCGAATCATAGCGACATTATATGATAACGCTATGAAATTTGATAATAGTAATGATGTTTTATTCATGAGGAAAAAATCTGTCATTGGCCAGGCCGCTGAAAATAGCTCTAGTAGGTGGGCAGATGCTTTCCGCGGTAAAGATGATGCATACAAAGCCCTAATAGAGGACGATGCTTCCGGGTCCATGGTGAGATTAAAACTATAGTTGCTTCGCTATCACCCTTTTACAACCTTTTAACAACCCCCTTACAAATTCACAGTACTGTTCAATTGTGCGATTACGCTCACGTAGTTCGCTGGTGAGCGCTTCCCCGTTGTGGGGAGAAAATTCCACCGGCATAACCGGCACCGGTGGACAAGGATCGCTACCTTGTCTGCCGATGCCAAAAAGGAAATTTTTATGGGACAGGCAAGACGCAAGAGCAATAAAAGAATCTCGGCGAAAGGAGGTAACCTGCCAGTGCATCAGAAGCGCGGCGGCTATAAGGCAATGATCAAGTCGTGCCTTAGGTTAGAAGAGAATAACCTAGAATTTTATAGATCCATAAAGCCACGCGAAAGCTCACATCCGATTGTTGAGAATATTTTATCGAATGCCGTGCCCGCAGCGATAATGGTTTCTTCGCTGTTGATCGATAATGCCGACTTTTTCTGCGGTAAACGCAGCGACGATGCTGCGATCCTCAGGGTTTTGGAGTCTCGAGTCGGCACACTAAGACTTATCGCCCACGTTGGCGATACGATGGGATTAGTCTCAGAGGACTGTCCCGCGCATGACAGAATTATAATGAAAAAACTAGCCGATGCGCTTCGATCGACAGTCGGCCTAGTTAACGGCATAGTGATGGACGCTGCGATTCGTATGATCTCCAGAAAGGAGGGCGTCTAATATGGCAAAACTCATGTCGCGGGAAGAGGTAGAACAGACGCTCCCCAAGAAGAGCGTGATCGTATGGCCGACCGAATTCGACGAGCTCATTATCCGCGTCGTGGACGGTCCATACCGCGTGCTCTTCCACTGGAAGGACAAAAAGAAGACGCTGTGCACAGAGGATAACGGCTGTCCTCTCTGCTCCGCCGGCGACGTTGCGAGGCCGCACTATGCATTCAGAATCGTGCTATTTCCTTACAGCGGCCCCGAAGAGGGGGCTGTACTGGAGCTCTCTCAGGCTGGTCTCCAGGCACTAGCCCAAGCCATGAAAACGGGCGGCCTGAACGCTCTATATAAGGTATCGAGAAAGGGGCGCGATATGGGCACGCGATACAAGGTCGAACTTCGGAGAGAATATTATGAAGATATCGATAATATAAAACTCCCGGATTTAGAGAAGATCTACGGCCCTCATTATAATGGAGGGTTCATAGAATGACTAATGGAGAAACGAAAAAGTTTCTCTACGCGGTCTTCGACGGAGCCGACGGGCTGTTTGAACTCCTTGCGATAAGCAGGGAGGGAGAACAGCCCCTCTCCCGTCTTTTTACCTGCGATCTCGATAAGTTTTGCGAAGAGATCGACCGCGTAAAAGATGAGGCGAACTGCTACTTTGGAGTAACCACCAAGAGAGACGAATCAGGCACTAAAGAATCTGCTCATAAGATATGCTGCTTCTGGGCGGACTTGGATTTTAAGGATTACGGCAGCGAAGCAGAAGCGAGAGCAAGGATCGCTGAGTTTCGATTTAAACCGTCCATCATTATAAGCACTGGTGGCGGCCTTCATTGCTATTGGCTGTTCTTGCAGCCCGAAGAGATCAATGGCAACGCTTCATTGTATGAAGGCATTAACAAGGGCATAGCTCAACGCTTAGGCGCAGACAATTGCTGGGACATGAGCCGCAAGCTCAGGATTCCTGGCACTACCAACTTCCCAACCAAAAGGAAGATAGCCGCTGGAAGAACAGAAGCTCTGCCATGCAGGATCGAAGAAATGAACGAGCTTCGCTATAACCCCCACGACTTCGATGCCTATTATGAGGAAGTGAAGTCGGTAACTTGTACGTCGGTGTCAGCGGGATCTTTTGAAGCTATTAAATCAAGGCTTGAGCTCGATCTTGAAAGCAACCCGAAGCTGAAGAACACGTGGGAAGGCAATAGGCCGGATCTCAAGGATACTACGCGCTCGGGACATGACATGGCGTTGGCCTGCCAGCTTGCAAACCTCGACTATTCACCAGAGGACATCAAGGCTATCCTTCCCAACAGCCCCAGCGGCAAAGGTCAAGACGGCAGCGATAAATACCTCGACCTTACGATAGCTAAGGCCATGGACGGTAAGAAGGATGTTCAGAGCGACAGTGTGCCTCATGAACTCGAAAGGCTGATCATTCCATTTGATAGCGTTGAACTACCCGGGTTCTTGAAGAGCTACATCGACGCTGTCGGAAGGAGCACGGCATCTCCGGACGAGTTCATCGCGCTAGCCGGTCTTTGCGCTCTTTCGGCCTCAATGG
>CAIPVD010000078.1 GCA_903868375.1 uncultured delta proteobacterium | reverse complement strand
TGCAGGCAGGATTCAAAGTTCCGAACATAAAGTCAGACAAATGGCTTCTTCAGGTCGAAGACACCGTCGATTCGCTTGGCGCCATAGCAAGCTCATGGCGAAAGAAGTGCAGCGCAATTATTATCGCGATAACCGGTTCCAACGGAAAATCGACGACGAAGGAGATGATAAGCGCCGGCATATCCACGACACGAAAAGTAGTGAAGACCGAAGGGAACTTTAATAATTTGATCGGTCTGCCACTTCAGGTGATGCGTATCGGCGAAAAAGATGAAGTGGCGGTGCTGGAGATGGGGATGAACGCGCCTGGCGAAATATTTAAATTAGCCAAGATAGCGGATCCGCAGATAGGGCTCATCACGAACGTGAATCCTGCGCATTTGGAAAAACTTCACACGGTAGAAAACGTTGCCAAGGCGAAGGGCGAGCTTTTCGATGCGATGGATAAGAACGGAACGATCATCGTGAACGCCGAAGACCCCTGGGCCGTGAAGCTTGCGGCAGGGTTTTCCGGAAAGAAGATAACATTCGGTATGCAGAACGGCTGCGATATTCAGTTCGGCCACATGACGAGCGAAGGATTAGCAAAGGTCGATATGACCTTATTATATAAAGGAAGGGAATATTTCCTGGAGCTGCCGGTGCCGGGCGTTCACAACGTGATGAACGCTCTTGCGGCGATTGCAACCGGCGTTGCCGCGGGTATGCCCGTTCCGATGATGATACCAGGGATAGAAAAATTTTCAGCGATGAAAATGAGGATGGAGCGCGTTCAGCTACTAAACGGAGTCCAGCTTGTGAACGATTGTTATAACGCCAATCCGTCTTCTATGTATGCGGCGCTCCGTACCGTTGGAGCTGCAAAGCGCGCGGGTAAGTTCGTGGCAGTCCTTGGAGATATGTTAGAACTTGGAGAGGCGTCTGCCGAAAAGCACAAAGAGCTTGGAAAGAACGCGGCGGAATTCGGCGTGAACAAATTGTTCGTGATAGGCGAGTACGCAAACGATGTTGCAATTGGCGCGAAAGAGAAGGGTTTGAATGCCGTAGTTATGAACGATTTCGAAGAACTTAAAAAGAAGGTGTTGTCCGATCTGAATACCGGAGATGTCATTTTGGTAAAGGGTTCGCGCGGAATGAAGATGGAACAGATTTCGGAATTTTTAAAGGATGACCTAGGAACATAGTAACCTAGGTACTTAAGGAACATATGCTATATCATTTATTATATCCGCTGTACGACAAGATAGTGGCGGTGGGCGTTTTCAAATACATAACCTTTAGGACGTTCGGCGCGCTCTTCACGGCGATGATAATATACTTCGTCTTCGGAAAGTGGCTCATCACGTTCATGCAGCGAAAACAGTTCTGGCAATCCATCAGGAACGACGGCCCGGCAAAGCATTTGCAAAAGGGGAAGACGCCTACGATGGGCGGAGTTCTAATGTGGGCGGGGATAATTTTCTCGACGCTTTTGTGGGCAAGGCTCGACAACCCTTACATCCTTCTCGTTACGGGCATAGCACTTGCTTTCGGCATTATCGGTTTCTTGGACGATTATATAAAGGTAATACTGCGCGATTCGCACGGACTGCGCGCGCGATATAAATTTCCGCTGCAGGTATGCGTGGCGGTTGCAGCCGGCATGATACTTTTCGATGGGCTAGGCTTCGATCGGCACTTGGCGGTACCGTTCTTCAAATCGGTATATCCGCTGCTTGGAGTTGTCTCGTATGTGGTTCTCGGCACATTTGTGATAGTCGGGACGTCGAATGCCGTGAATCTGACCGACGGGCTGGACGGGCTTGTTGCCGTACCTGCCATCGTTTCGTTCTTTGCCTACGCGATACTCGCGTACACGGTCGGAAATTTAAAGATGGCATCGTACCTTGCGGTGCCTTTTGTGCCTGGCGCTGGAGAACTTACGATAATTTGCGGTAGTATCATCGGGGCGCTTATCGGTTTCCTTTGGTTCAACGCGCATCCTGCCGAGATTTTTATGGGCGACGTCGGCTCGCTACCTCTCGGAGCCGTCTTGGGTTCGATAGCCATCATTACAAAGAACGAACTCTTACTGATACTGATCGGCGGCATATTCGTGATGGAAACGGTTTCCGTTATCACTCAAGTGATATCGTTCCAGTTGACGGGGAAAAGAATATTTAAGATGGCGCCGATCCATCATCATTTTGAATTGAAAGGCTGGGACGAATCGAAGGTGATCGTCCGTTTTTGGATAATCGCGTTGATACTGGCGTTCGTAAGCCTCGCAACGTTGAAATTAAGATGAACATAAAAGGTAAAAACATTTTGATAGTAGGCTTTGGCAGATCGGGTCAGGCGGCCGCCAGGCACTGCCTTGCCCAAGGTGCAAGTGTGACAGTTACCGACTCGCGCCCCGAAAAAACGTTCGACCTTTCGATGTGGAAACATCACGACCTGAAAATTTACTTTGGATCTCATCCTCTCGAAGTTTTCGAATTGGCGGATGTGGTTGTTGTAAGCCCGGGCGTGCCGCTAACGATCGAAGGCATTAATGTTGCAAAGAACCGCGGCGTTCCGGTCGTTTGCGAAATGGAGCTGGCCGATTTCGATGCGAAGGTCATAGCTATAACGGGTACGAACGGAAAATCGACGGTGACGACGCTGATAGGCGAGATCCTTAAAGAGGCTGGAAAGAGCGTTGCGGTTGGCGGCAATTTAGGGACGCCGCTACTTGATATGTTGGATGAAGTTAAAAAAGCGGAATATGTGGTCTTGGAGGTTTCTAGCTATCAGTTAGAAACGACGCCAAGCCTGCATCCTTATATATCAGTGCTGATGAATATAACTCCGGACCACTTAGATAGGTACGGAAGTTACGACAAATATATCGCCGCAAAGGCGATGATAGCCGCGAATCAGACAAGCAGCGACTTCTTTATATATAATGAAGAAGACCCAATTGTGAATAGCATTGCCTGCGATGTGAAGGCTTCAAGAGTTCCATTCTCCGTTCACAAAAAGTTCGAACTGAAAAATATCGACCTATCCAGGGCGAAGGTCACTGGCATTCACAATAAAGAGAACATGATAGCCGCAGCGCTTGCTACAAGTATCGCCGGTGTGGATGAAAAAACGATCCAGCGCGTATTTGAACGGTTCAAAGGCCTTGCTCACCGTAACCAGTTCGTGCGCGAGCTTAACGGCGTTAAGTATTACGACGACTCGAAGGGGACGAACGTAGGCGCGGTGGTCAAGTCGTTGGAAGGTTTTAATTCGAAGGTAATACTAATAGCGGGCGGGCTCGATAAGGGCGGAAGTTACGACCCGCTTCGTCCGCTTGTTAAGGAAAAGGTCAAGGCGCTGATACTTATAGGCGCCGCAAAAAAGATAATTGCAGATGCCTTGGTCGATTTGACCCAAACCGTGATGGTGAATGATATGGCGGAAGCGGTAAAGGAAGCGCATTTGCGGGCGAAGGCCGGCGAGGTTGTGCTGCTTTCTCCCGCTTGTGCAAGTATGGATATGTTCCGCGACTATGCGGAAAGAGGAAACATTTTTGCCGAAGAGGTAATGAAACTTAAATGATGGACGATAACGGCACAGTCGTAAAGAGGACCCACTTCGATTATCCCTTGATAATCGTGACCGCCATCCTTGTGATGATCGGCGTTGTGATGGTCTATAGCTCGAGCGCGGTCCTGGCGATGGAGCGGACCGGCGACGGATATTTCTACCTAAAGAAGGAGATCGTCTTCGCCCTGGTCGGCTTCATCATGCTCTTCGTTGCCGCTAAAGTTCCGTACCATTGGCTTAAGAAGATGGTCTATCCGATCTTAGGCTTTGCTATGCTAATGCTCGTCTTGTCGTTCATTCCAGGGCTTAAGAGTTCGGCGGGCGGCGCATCTCGCTGGGTTCGCTTGGGGCCTGTCACGTTTCAACCGTCTGAATTTGCAAAGTTCGCACTGGTGATTTTCTTGGCCTATTCGCTCGAGAAGAAGGCTTCGCGGATAAAGAGCTTCGGTATCGGTTTTGTAAGTAACGCCGCCGTTGCGCTCGTACTTATAATGATGGTCGTCGTCCAAAAGGATCTGGGCGCCGCGTTCATGCTCGCTACGATAACCGCCCTTATGATGTTCGTGGCGGGAGTTAGGATATCGTACCTGGTTGCGATGGCGGTGTCGTCCCTTCCCGCGCTCTATTTCCTAGTGGCGCACGTTGCCTACAGAAGGCGCCGAATACTCGCGTTCTTAAATCCGTGGAGCGATCGTTACGGCACAGGATTTCAGATAATTCAGTCGCTCGTTTCTTTCAACGAAGGCGGGATCTTTGGACGAGGTTTAGGAGAAGGGCAACAGAAACTTTTCTACCTACCCGAAGCCCACACAGATTTTATATTTTCCGTTCTTGGCGAAGAGCTGGGGCTTATCGGGGTTACGTTAGTTATCGTCCTATTTGCGATTTTTTTCTGGCGCGCGATATCTATCGGGCTAAAGGCGCCCGATCTTTTCAGCCGGTACTTGGCGTTTGGGCTTGCGATATTCATAGGCGTTCAGGCGCTTTTCAATTTCTGTGTTGTGATGGGGCTGCTCCCGACGAAAGGGCTTGTGCTTCCGTTCATTAGTTACGGCGGAAGCGCTCTGACGACGTTCCTGATAGCGGCCGGAGTGTTATTGAACATTTCGACCTACAAATGTGCGAAGAGCGAATAATTATGGCAGATGAACTTAACATATTGATAGCGGGCGGCGGAACCGGCGGGCATTTATTTCCGGCTATCGCCGTAGCTGAAGAGATATCGTCGCGCTACCCATCTGCCAAGATAACATTTGTCGGCACCTTAAAGGGGCTGGAGGCTCGCATCATTCCGCTTACGATGTGGGAACTTATCACGATGGATGTTCCGTCGTTCAAGGGCGGCGGGTTATTAAAGAAGATAAAAACGCTTGCACATTTGCCGACAGCACTTCTTAAGTCGAGGCACGTGCTGCACGTTGTGAAGCCTAAGCTGGTGATAGGCGTTGGCGGATATTCGGCGGGCCCGGTAACTTTAATGGCGGCGCTATCCGGAATTCCAACTGCCGCAATGGAACAGAACGCAATTGCCGGCATTACGAACCGGATACTCGGTCATTTTGTCAAAAAAGTATTCGTAACGTTCGATGAATCCGCGAAATATTTTTCCACAAATAAAGTGGTCGAATCGGGAAATCCAGTTCGGAGAAAGATACGCGAATCTTGTCAGCATAGGCCGGTAAAACATGCCGGCATGACAGTGCTCGCCTTTGGTGGTTCGCAGGGAGCCAAGACGATAAACGAAAAGATGATAGCGGCCCTTGACTATTTGTCGGACGCGAAAGACGACCTGCATATTATCCATCAGATAGGCCGGCTTGCAGATACGGACCAGTATTTGGCGATGTATCGCGCAAGAGGATTTGCCGCAGAGGTGTTTCACTTCATCGAAGATATGGGAAAGATGTACCAGATGGCGGATATCGTTGTCTGCAGGGCGGGAGCCACAAGCGTGGCGGAGCTGACGGTCGCGGGA
>CAIPVD010000077.1 GCA_903868375.1 uncultured delta proteobacterium | reverse complement strand
TGATACTGACGAATTCGAACGAGAGATAGATCATTAAGAGATTGTTAGCCTGCGCTAAAAGGTTCATACCTAGAACGGAACCGGTAAGAAGTGCGAAAAATTCCGGCGTGTCATTCTTTAATTCGCCCGATTTCTGCGAAAAGATGATGACTAGAATGGCCGTCGCTGCGAATATAAGTTTAAAGAAGCTTGCAGGTTTATCTAACACAAGCATTCCCCAAAATAGCGGCGGCGTTCCAACGTTAAAGAGGACGACCGTAAAAAATGCGGCAATGAGGATTCCTAATATCGCAACATATGATGACACACCTGAAGTCCGTTTGGAGAGCGAAAGAATCAGCAATATGATACATGTCGCCGATAGTATCAGCTCTGGCAAAAAGAATATTAGGCTCGATAGGTTTGGCATAGTTTATTTCACAAATATCGCATTAATGCTCACAAGCGTTGCGTTCATCATATCAAGCATTATCTTCGGATATACGCCCAAGATGAAAACTATAAGCACAAGAGGGGCAAGCGTTATCACTTCTCTCCAATTAATGTCTGGCAGGCTCAAATATTTTTCGTTCGCCTTGCCTAGGAATATCCTCTGGTACGTCCACAAGACATATGCGGCGGTGAGGACTACGCCGCTCGCGGAAAATACCGTGATCCATGGCCACGCCTTAAACGCGCCTAGGAACACAAGTATCTCGCTAACGAAACCGGAAAGGCCAGGCAGCCCCAAGGCGGCGAAGAATGCAACTGCCGTCCAAACCGCATAGCGCGGCATGATGTGGGCGATGCCGCCGAAACCTTCAATATCTCTGTGATGAGCGCGATCATATAAGATGCCAACGATCAAGAAGAGTTGGGCGGTGATAGTACCGTGGTTAAACATCTGTAGCACCGCGCCGTTCATACCTTCGGTCGTGAAGCTCGCCATTCCAAGCAGGCAGAAACCCATGTGGCTGATGGAAGAATATGCAATTAGACGCTTGAAATCTTTTTGTGCCATCGCACAAAGCGCGCCATAGATTATATTTATCATGCCGAACACTGCTATCCACTTCGCAAATTCGAAGGTTATGTCCGGGAACATCGGGAAGCAGAAACGGATCATACCGTAGATTCCCATCTTCAACAAGATGCCTGCAAGTATCACAGATATTGCGGTCGGCGCTTCGACGTGCGCATCTGGTAACCATGTGTGGAACGGGAATACCGGAACTTTGATAGCAAATGCGATCATAAGACCACGCCAACAAGCGAGCCTAAAGCCGTGAGATGTTAGCATCCCCAAATGGGTCGCCTGATTCATAAGCGACAGCATGTTGAACGTGTGCCCTTCGCTGTAGAAATAGAACGCGATCATGACAAGGAGCATGAGCACGCTTCCGACCAACGTATATAAGAAGAACTTAATGGCCGCGTATTCGCGCCTAGGCCCGCCCCAAATGCCGATAAGGAAATACATGGGCAGCAGCATCACTTCCCAAAATACGTAGAAGAGGAAGAAATCGAGCGCCACAAATACGCCGGTCATGCCTGTCTGCAAAAGCAGGAACAGCGCGAAATATCCCTTTACCTGCTTCGATATCCCCCACGACGCGATGATACATATCGTGGAGATAAGAGGCGTAAGTATCACCATCGGCACTGCTAGGCCGTCGATACCTAGAAAATATTGGATGTTAAACGCCGTTATCCATTCGAACGGGCCTTCGACGAATTGCATCCCTGCAACGCCGCGGATGAAGGCGTAAAATATCCAGGCAGCGCATATTAGCGACGGAACGGTTGCAACAAGAGCCACCCATTTAACGAGCGAGTCTTTGCCCTTAGGCAGAAATGGGATTATCACTGCGCCGATGAGCGGCGCAAAGGTCATGATGGTTAGAACTGGGAATTCCATAATTAAAATACCCTCCAGACAAGCAAAATAATTAGCCCTAGCAATGCTATGTAAAAGTAATGTTGAATTTTTCCTGTTTGAATGCGCCGAAGTTTTCTGCCTGAAGCGATCGTTCCATCTGCGACTACATTTACGAGTCCATCGACGAAGAAGGTATCGAGCCAGCCAGATACCGCCGCCCAAAAGATACCGATCGAACCGCATGCATTGACTAGTCCATCTATAATGTTTTGATCGAACCACTTAAGTGCGGCGTTTAAATTTAAAAGTCTTTGCACAAAGAGAAAGTCATATATTTCATCGACGTAATATTTATTCAGCACAAGTTTATAGATAACACCTAGTTTCTCTACAGCTCGTTTGACTAGGTCGAGGCGTTTTGTGTAGAGCCAGACGGCGAGCCAGATGCCGATAAGGGCAATGAGCAGGGAGGCGGCCATGAGTAGATATTCGGTGTTGGCTCCCAGCACGGAATGTTCCTGGGTTCCTGGGTTCCTGGGTAGCTGGGCGAAAACGGGTTCTAGCCAACGTTCGAAGAAATTTGGGAGGTTTACATATTTACCAAGCGCTGTCGGCAATCCCATAAAACCGGCTGCAACCGAAAGTATCGCTAGCACTATCAGCACGACCGTCATAACCGGCGCTTGTTCCTGCGGCGTCATCGGCTGATGGAGATCGTCGATAGTATGCGTTGTATCGAGTGCATCGGCTTCGTCCAACTCTACTTCGTGCCCCTTGCGAAGCTTTCCAAAAAACGTCATCGACACGCACCTGAACATATAGAACGCGGTGCAGAATGCGCCAGCCATTCCTATTCCCCAAAGGATATAATACCAATAAAGATGTCCGCCGTGCAAATACGCCTGCCAAAGAATCTCGTCCTTACTAAAGAATCCCGCAAGTGGGGCGATGCCTGCAAGAGCTAGTGTTGCCGTTAGGAAGGTCCAGAAGGTTATCGGCATGTAATTCTTTAGCCCGCCCATCTTTGTGATGTGCTGTTCGTGATGCATGCCAAGTATTACGCTACCTGCGCCTAAGAACAGACACGCCTTAAAGAATGCGTGCGTGACCAGATGAAAAACGCCGGCCGAGTAAATGCCGGTTCCCATTCCTAGGAACATGTAACCGAGCTGGCTGACGGTCGAATAGGCGAGGATCTTCTTAATATCTTTTTGCGCAAAACCTATCGTCGCCGCAAACAATGCCGTAACTGCGCCAACCGTTGCAACAACGAGAAGCGCCACCTCCGACATATTATACAGGAAGTTTAAGCGACCTATCATGTAAACGCCAGCGGTTACCATCGTTGCCGCGTGGATAAGAGCAGAGACCGGTGTTGGGCCTGCCATAGCATCTGGTAGCCATACATATAAAGGAAGCTGGGCGGATTTTCCGCAGGCGCCGACAAAGAATAGAATGCAAATAAGAGTTACCGCAGCAACAGGCCCAACCATCACGCCGTCAAGCAAATGCGCGTGTTCCTTTAGCTCCACGAACGTAACTGTCGGGTGGTTCATCGCATACATCGCCCAAACAAGGAACATGAGGCCAAGTAAGAATCCGAAATCGCCGATGCGATTGACGATAAACGCCTTCATGCCAGCAACCGCGTTCGCTTTATGTTCAAACCAGAAGCCGATGAGTAAATATGAACACAAGCCCACACCTTCCCAGCCGACGAACATGAGGAGCAGATTGTCGGCAAGCACAAGTGTCAGCATCGCGAAGCAGAAAAGGTTTAAGTAAGAAAAGAATCGAATATAGCTCTTGTCGGGCGCCATGTAGCCGATCGAATAGACGTGGATCAAGAAACTAACTCCCGTTACG
>CAIPVD010000076.1 GCA_903868375.1 uncultured delta proteobacterium | reverse complement strand
TGAAGATATAAATAAAGAGGACATAACGGATCCAGAGGTTGATGATGCGATTAAGTCACGGAAGTACGCCCACATGTGCGTTGGCGTGGAGGTTAATGGTAGGTTCAGAATTCTTGACGCTTCATTTAAGAATTCAGATGCAAAATATAAGTGGTTTTATCCGTTATCATTAAGACAATTTTTAAGCTTCGATTATAGCGATTTTGGGGTAACCAGAAGACGGCGGGGTGAGGTTAGTGAGGTTTTATCATATTTTTTTGAGTCAATCCAAATTGACCCTCAGTCCACATCTGCATATAAAGGTCGCGGGGTTTTTTATGAAAACAACGGCGAATTCGATAAAGCGATTGCCGACTATTCGGCAGTGATACAGATCAACCCCAATGATGCAGTTGCATATTATGATCGTGGTGTTGCATGGGGAGAAAAAGGAGAATTAGATAAGGAGATTGTTGATTATACAGAATCGATACGGATTGATCCAACTTTTGAACAACCTCATATAAATAGGTGTCATGCTCGCATCAAAAAAGGCAACTTTACTGAGCCGATCATTGCCGATTTTGCGGAATTATTTAAGATGACAAGCATGGGGTTTAATGACGTTTTTGGTTATTTATCGAAATCTTTAAAAGACAGTTGGCAAAAAGACAAGTTGATGACCGCAGTAGTTAAATCATTTGAAGAGGATACTGAGCGTGATGCATCCAAAGTTGGTGCCTATTTCATATTGTCATACGCCCTCTGGAAAGCTGGAGATACTTCTCAGGCAAAGGATAAGCTAAAAACACCAACTCTCATATTTAATAAACCGCCTACTTCAGCGACAACGGCATTCTTTAAACAGATACTGGCGTTAATGCCGGCAGACATGCAGCAAGACAAAGATGTCAAAACAATGCTAGCACCCTTAGCTGCCAAACTGAAATAAACAACTCTGTTTTATACCTTTCCCGATTCCTGAACTTTAGTTGTATTCAATTTCGGATTTTCAGACATTATAAGCAGCCACCAAACTCGCATATTTGGCTCAATAGCCACCCACCCTTCAAATTATCCACAATTTTAGCGTTGGCATAATCATTGCATCCCTCTTTTCGTAGTTGAGAAGAATTTCCGCTGCATGTTCGGTGACAATCGTGCTGCCGAGTTTTTCAGCGGTTCGATGTAGGAGGTTTTATGTCAGGTTCGATATCAGGCTGGTTGCAACATGCTGCTTATGGGTATCAAAAGGCTGTAGACCAATTTCTTGCAGATGTTGTACATATTAAACCACAGGATGTCACTGTCCCTGATAGGGCAGCCGCTGTACTTACTCTTTTGGCATCGCCCCTCGCTTGCAGTATTCCCATAAAATATAATACTTATCGGCCGCTGCCTACTTTAACCGTAAAGGACAATCCAATATCCACTGGTAAAGTCCAACAGGCTCTTTCGTCTATATTGGGTAAATATGAATGTGACAAACTAAGCGTCGATAGGGAAAAGATCACTTGCACTAAAAATTACACTAAATGTGTTGATTCAAGCCTTGAAGCTGTTGCTAGCTGTTGGGACGAGACTCATCGCAGCCGCGGAACACGAGAATCAGAAGGCGGAGAAATATCTACAAGCAGAGAATGTGGCGTTCGAGAGGAAAGGGTTTGTCATAGAAGCGAATCCGGCAGTAACACAAAATGGGAAATAGTGAAAAAGGGATGTCTGGGTGTCTATGCTAAAATTGCCGAGAGGGATGGCAAGCCGACTTTTCCTTCTTCTGTAGTTGTGGAACAACAGTCTTTACCGCCGACAACACTGGGATTACTTGATTACACAGAAGCTCATCAGATCGCAGACGTGCTTTCTGCATATTGCAATGCTACAGATTTATTGTGATCTAAGATCCGCTGAAAGCTCGGTTACAATTGTGTACCTGGGCTTTTCGGCGGTTTGATTTGGAGGTGATTATGGGAGAACTTGGTAACAAAATAAACGTAAATCTCGATAAATTTCTGCCGGCGCTGGAAGTATTCGCAGGGAAAGGGCCTGTAGATGCGCTTAAAAAAGAGTTGGGAGATTACGGCATTAAAGGAGAGACAAGCGTCTATGCCGGTCCGCACGAAAAGGACGGCGAAATTGTCCTGAAATATAATATCGACGGCGTACCTGGGATGATTAGGTTTAATGCGTCTGGTGCCATCTATGAAGGGCTTAAAGGGAAAACTCCAGTGGCTGGTGTTCCTAGCAACCTTGCTGAATATTTCATCGGCGGCCTATTTGGCAGCGCCGAAATCCCTAACGTAGCCGATGAAGGTGATGCGGTAATTCAAAAGGCATTGCAATCTGCCGCTAGCTGCTGGGAATCGAATGGGAAGTGCGACATGGGCAAGCTTCGAGAGACCAAGTCGTCGCTCGACCAGGCAGCAGTGGCAAAACAGCGGATTGACGCTGAAAATGCAGCGGCAGAACGAGCTGAGAGACAACGGACTAACGCAGCAGCAGCAACTGTAAATAGCAAACGAACTGAAATGCAAAGTTATGTTGACCGTTTTAATTCCCTAAAATCAAAAATATATTCTACATCTGATTTGACGGCTGCCACTTTCACTCTAGATGAGGCAATGGTACAAAACCCTCGAACGGCCGAAGAAATGGACAAGAACATTAGGATCTTAAGGGCAAAGATAACTATTGCCGAAAACCTTCGCGCGCGCGAAGGCGTGGATGAAAATCAAAAAAAGAGCCAACAACTCGCGGCTGAAATTAAAAAAGACCAACCTTGGTACAAGACAATGTTCACCGAAGGCGCCGAACGGGCAATTGCTAATGGCAAAGCAAGTGAAGGGTCTACTGCAAGATCGAAATATTGTGCATGGCAAAAAATAGTAGGTGTTTTGGAAGCAATACGGAATTTATTGGGAAATTTTAATGATTCCGAAAAATGTTTATCAGGTCACGTCGGAAGCCAGTGTACAGGACAATATGGAATAGCTGATGCCTGTAAATGGCAAGATGTATATGTATGTGATAACCGTGAGCCAAAGTATGATGTGTCCGAAAAAGATATAAACAATGCGATTGGTAGCGGCTGGGCACCAACAGAATCGTGTACTATTGAATAATTAGCTCTTGAAAAGGGCTCGGTTAATAAAACCCTCCGCACAAAGCGGGGGGTTTTTACTATCACCCTCATCCCCGCCCGACTTGAACCACTCATAACGCAATTTTAAACGGGAGATTGCTTCGCTTCGCTCGCAATGACACACCCTCATCCACCGCGGGGGCGGAAAAGGTTACGCGGCTATTGATTCTTTAAAAATGGAACTAAAGAGAGGTAACAAACTGCCGGCTTTAATATCGCTTGGCGCGGCAAGCACCAATTGTATTCTAGGATCTGTCTGGTAGGCAACGAAGACCGCCTCTTTTCTATACTTTTCCTTGTTACGTTTGAACTGGATGGAAACTAGGCAAATATCTATATCGCTGTCCTTCCGTTCTTCTCCCCTTGCGTATGAACCGAAGACAAGCACGCGCACTGCAGGAAACCCTGCCTTACGTAGTGCCAACTTGAATTTTTGAATCACATCTCTAATTTTTTTCGGAGCCATTTCCAAACCTCTTTACCCTCTTCCAAATATTTCTTCGAATATGAACGATTTGCCTTTTTATAGAACGCCTTAAGATCTTCGGGATATCTTGCTTCCATATTGAACTTATTGATCTGGTCTAATAATGCTATCTGGCCTTTGGAAAGTTCCAGGTTTGCCTTGCCTGCAAGATAAAGCAGGTTGTGTGTAAAAGGAGGATGATCCTTTATCGCAGAGGCAACAAGAGCTTTTAATAATTTTTCCAGCGAAAGATGACACAAAAAGAGGCAATAATCATACTTGCCGGTTCTGAACAACGAACCGGACACTTCAAGGTCGTGTTCGGCGGCCTCTAACCAATAGCTGATTATCTTAGTCACATCTTTTGCTGTCATAACGTGTAATTTTGTAACAAAGTTTATAACTTATGGCAACAGCTATGTGTACAACCACTTATGACACCGCCATCATCCACCCCGCCTGCCCGCCAGTTGTTTGGCGGGGGAGTGGAAAAGAGGGTTTTCGGAAATCCTATTCAACCTTTATCTCTATCGACTTGATCGTGTCGCCTTTTTGGATCTTGTTCACGATATCCATACCCTTTGTAACCTGGCCGAAAACGGTGTAGGCGCCGTCTAGGAATGGCGTGGGTTTGTAGGTGATATAGAACTGCGAACCGCTCGACCTGCGCTGCGGATTTACTTCGTCGCCGGTGCGTGCCCAGGCGAGCGCGCCTTCGATATGTTTGCGCTTAATTTCTGCGGGAATTGTATAGCCCGGGCCGCCACTGCCGGTTCCCGTTGGATCGCCGCCCTGCACAACAAAATCCGGCACCACACGGTGGAACGTTAGCCCGTTATAGAATCCGCCCTTTGCAAGATAGACGAAGTTCGTAACTGAAAGCGGCGCGTCTTTAACATAAAGCTCAACATCTATATCGCCCTTGCTCGTTTTTATAACCGCGGAATACTTTTTGTTCACATCTACGTTCGGAGTTTTCGGTTCGCTCCACTTTCCCGCTGCGTTTGAAATAACTGACATCATTACCCCCAAGGTTATTACCGTCGCCAATATTTTTTTCATATTTTCCCCCTTTAGAACATTTCTTCCAGCACCGCCCTAACACAAGAGCGGATCGCGGTCAAACTGTAACCGCCTTCCAAAACGAAAACTATTTTCCGGTTCGCCACGCGCTTTGCGAGCGAAATAAGTTCGGAGGCAAGCCAGCGATAGCTATCGGTCGTTACGTTCATGCCGCCTATCGGGTCGTCTCTATGCGCATCGAATCCTGCCGACACAAGTATCATCTCCGGCGCATATGCTTCCGTGCTCTTTATTATCTTCGCCCAGGCATCTTTGAACTCCGCGTCGCTTGCACCGACCTTTAGCGGAACGTTCAAATTATATCCGCCGCCTCTACCGCTTCCAACTTCGTTTTGGCGGCCAGTGCCTGGATAGAAAGGCTGCCTGTGCGTCGATGCAAAGAAGACGTCGCCCCTGTTGTAAAAATGTGCTTGTGTGCCGTTGCCATGGTGGACGTCGAAATCTAAGATCGCGACCTTGCTTAAGCCCTTCTTCTTTAACGCATATTCCGCGCCTATCGCCACGTTATTAAAGATGCAGAATCCCATCGCGCGGTCGTATTCGGCGTGATGTCCCGGCGGACGGACAAAGGCGAACGCGCCGTGCGTATATTCGTCGTTCATTACATAATCGACGCAGGCGATAACGCCACCGGCTGCAAGGCAAGCTGCGTCGTATGTTTCCGGACATGTCGAAGTATCGGCATCGAGGATTATATGTTTACCTTTGGTTTCCTCTATTTGTTCGATGTAGTTCGGGTCGTGGACCCAGGATATTTCTTCT
>CAIPVD010000075.1 GCA_903868375.1 uncultured delta proteobacterium | reverse complement strand
GTACGGGGTTTTTCTTTACCAAATTCTTTCAGCTTCAGCTTACTTTCCAGCTGGTGCTGGCATTGCCGGCGGTGGTGTTGGCATCGTCGGTGCTACTGGTGCTGGTGCAGTCGGTGCTGGTGGCGGCATCGGCATAGCTGGCTTCGCCGGTGTTGCTGGCTTGCAAGCTACGAACCCCAAAGCGAACGCGACTACGACTAACAGGGCCAATTTCTTCATATCCTCTCCTCCTTTTTGAAAAGTTGACGGTTGAAGTTACGCTTCCAATTTCAGCGTGGGCGGCAAAATATAAGAATGTTTTCCAAAAATCAAGTAGAATTTTTTTTAATATGCTGTTAGTTTGCAAACATGCTTCAGAGATTCTATAGCGAGCACACCATAATAGGAACGCTGCTTCGCATAATTAAACTTTTCACCACGCTTTTGATCGTTATATCAATAATGGGGTTCGCCGCTGTTGTCGGCGTCTATTTTTATTTTGCGCACGATCTTCCAAACATTCAAACGCTGCAAGATTACAAACCTCCCGTGGTAAGCGAAGTTTATTCGGACGACGGAACCAAGATCGGCGAATTTTGGACCGAATGCAGGTTATGGCTTCCAATAGAGGCGATACCCAAGCTTGTTATCAACGCGTTCGTCGCAAGTGAAGATTCAAGATTCTTCGAACACAGGGGCGTCGATATGTTCGGCGTCGGCCGCGCAATAATAGAAAATTTCAAGGCCGGCCACGTTGTTCAGGGCGGCTCGACAATTACGCAGCAGATCACCCGCTCCATTCTTCTATCTAATGAAAGAAAGTTCGCACGCAAGGTTCGCGAAGCCATTCTTGCAACGCGCATCGAACGTAACTTAAATAAGGAACAGATATTAGAACTATATCTGAACCAGATATTCCTGGGCAATCGCGCTTATGGCATTAAAGCGGCTGCACGAAATTATTTCAATAAATCGGTCAACGAGCTGACCGTGGCGGAAGCCGCCATGATCGCCGGCATGCCAACCGCGCCTACGATCGATTCGCCGGTTCACAGTTTAGAAAAAGCCCGCGAACGATTGGATTACGTTCTTTCCCGCATGTACGAACACGGCTACATCACGAAGGACCAATATAAGGCGGCGCTCGCCGAACAGCTTGTCGTCCACGTTGCCGGCACCGACAAGGACTTCAATTATAAGTATAGCCCATTCTTCACCGAGCATGTCAGGCGCTTGATACTGGAAAAATACGGCGAGAAAAGAATGTACGAAGGCGGGCTAAAGATATTCACTACGGCAAACGTGGCTTTCAACAATGCCGCGCAAAAAGCCGTTCGGCACGGACTAGAGGCGCTCGATAAGCGGCAAGGCTACCGCGGCGCTTTGGGGTTCGCAGACGACCCGCAAAAGTTCGCCGAAGATTACCAAAAGGAACTGATAAAAGATCAGACCAAAGATATCATCTATTTCCCGCCGCTTAAGGATAAAAATGTGAGCATAAAGCTGGAACCGGACACATTTTATAAAGCGGTAGTCACGGGATTTTCCGGAGACGTTATTAATGTACTCGTCGGGAGCAAAGAAGGGGTCATCACGCACAAAGGTTATAAATGGGCGCGAACGTTCAACACGGAGACAACAGGCTACGACGACGCCGATTATCTGCGCGATCCAAAAACAAAATTCAAAGTTGGCGACATCATATCAGTTAAGCTAAGCGACAAGGAAGGCGAGTTCCTTCTTTCACAAAAACCGTTAGTTCAAGGCGCTCTCTATTCTTTAGATCCGCACACCGGCGCCGTTAAGGCGATGGTCGGCGGCTACGATTTCGCCGATAGCGAATTCAATCGCGCGGTACAGGCTATCCGCCAGCCAGGATCTTCGTTCAAGCCATTCATATATTCGTCGGCGCTGGATAAGGGCTACAGATTCAACACACCTATATTAGATGCGCCGGTAGTTTACCAAGTGGGTCCGGACCAGCCGCCGTGGTCGCCGAAGAACTACGGCGAAAAATATTCAGGGCTTACCACGTTCGAAAGCGACATCATTCACTCGCGCAACGTGCCAACGGTAAAGATCGCGCACGACATCGGCCTTCATTATATTACCGCATATACAAGGAAGATGGGGATCACAACTGCGATCGGTAAATATTTATCGATGGCGCTCGGTGCGAACGGCGTTTACCTGAACGAAATGGTCGCGGCATATTCTACATTTGCGACGGGCGGAATAAAACCGTCGCCCTACTTCATCACGAAGATTACCGACGCCGAAGAGAACGTGATAGAAGAGCACGAAAAGAGCGAGGCGCCGCCCGCGGAAGCAGATGAAGTCACCGAAGAGATGGCATCTAGAATGAAAGACCTGAACGGCCCGCTCTTCGAAGCAGCGAAAAAATATATCGAAACCGACAAGCTCGTCCTATCCCAAGACGAACTGAAGGTGCTTTACGGGAACGTGATACCGGATGGTTACACGATAACGCCGCAGACAGCTTATCTAATGACAAAACTCCTAATGGGCGTCGTCGATCGTGGAACCGGCACGAAGGTAAAACCTCTTGGCAGGCCCGTTGCTGGAAAGACCGGAACGACCAACGACGAAACCGACACATGGTTCGTTGGATTTACGCCCGACCTTGCAGCCGGTGTCTGGGTTGGATTTGACAATATCGCACATATTGGATCGCAGGAGACAGGCGGACACACAGCAGCTCCTATCTTCCTCGAATATATGAAGGAAGCAACGAAAGACACCGAAGTGAAAGACTTCGAACCTCCAAAGGGATTAAAAGAAAGCATGATAGCGAATTTAACCGGCGGCTCCGCCATCTACTTCAGAGGCTACAGCATGTTGCGCCAGGGAACTTCGCAAGAACGAAAGATAACAGATCGCGCGGTAGATTTCTTTGAAGAGGATCTCTCCGGCTCATCTTCAAATAAGAACGCAGCGCCCGCGCAGCCAGCGCAAGGAGCCCCATCGCCCAATTCAAGGCAAAATCCGAAGAGCGGCGGCGAAGATGACGACTTGGCGTTTTAAAAGATTATCTCTTACCCGGAAGTACGAACGTGAAAGATGCGCCCCGCCCAAGGGAACTCTCCGCCCAGATAAATCCGCCGTGAAGTTCGACGAATTGCTTGGCAAGCGCCAATCCTAAACCGGTACCTTCGTAACTGCGAGTAACGCTTGAATCGACCTGCAAGAAAACGTCGAAGACGCTTTCAAGATGGTCCTGTTTAATGCCAATGCCGTTATCGGAAACGTTCACATAATAAAATGGCCACCTGATATTTTCCTGACGTTTTAATTTTATCCCTTTTGCCAAAGCATCTTCCTTCGATTCGAAATGAGCTGCCGCAAGTTCTATGCGCCCATCTTCCGGCGTAAATTTAATAGCGTTAGATAAAAGATTTAAGACCACCTGTTGAACGCGCTTCTCGTCTGCGTTCATGGGCGGCATATCTTTTTGCACGTTCAGAGTAAAGTCGTGGCGCTTGCGCTGAATAAGCGACGATATCTGGCTTCGAACCCTTATTATCAGCTCGGAAAGATCGAAGTCGGAAAGGTTCAGCTTCATCTTGCCGGAATCTACCTTTGCAAGATCGAGCAGATTATTGATCATATCGAGAAGGCTGGCGCCGTTGTTCAAGACCTCTCTTACGCTGTCTTTCTGTTCGTCGGTTAGCTCGCCCATAACTCCTTCTATCAATAGCTCGGAAAATCCGATGATGGCGGTTAAAGGCGTGCGAAGTTCGTGACTCATCGTCGCAAGGAATTCCGATTTCACGCGGTTCGCCTCGATAAGTGCAACGTTCTTATTTCTAAGTTCGGAGATAAGCTGCGCGGTCTGAATAGCCATCGCCGCCTGATTGGCAAACGATTCCAGCGCCTGCACCATTTTTTCGCCGATGAAAGGGAGCGTGGTAAATCCAAAGAGTGCACCTATCACGTTGCCTTCGGAGACAAGCGGCACAGCGACCACCTTCTTTAACCCGAACTGTTCCTGTATCTTTGCAACGTATTCGGGCGGTATGGAAGGTTTAAGCCCAATTGCCAGCTCCGACAGATCGCGCCTGAATATCATCTGATTTTGCCGCAGGCTCCTGAATGCTGTATTTTCCAGCGCCGACATTGGCAACACAACGTCTTCGAGCGGAAAACCGAGCAGCTCTTCCACCCTTTTAACGATAGGATTATCTTTTGGAGGATAACATCTTATCCCCTTCGCCTCTTTATCGAAGAGGGCGATGAGCGTCATGCTAAAATCTAAGCCTTGCATAACGCCCTGAAGCACTTCTTTCAGAACCGCTTCAAGCGAAAGCATACTACGAACGGTGTTGCTCATTTGATGAAGCGCGGTCAGCTCTTTATTGCGAGCCTCCAAAAGGCGTTCGCGCACCTGCGTGAAGTGATGCGCTATCTTCGTTGTGTAGATCGCCAACGCCAAGAAGAGCGCCAGCATAAGCGGATGGAAATAAATAGAGCGAACGGCAGGCGAGACCATTCCATCCATTGCAACGAGCATCGGCGGTATCGCGCCCAACTTGCACAAAAGAATGAAAGCGGAATATATCGCGATCGATATAACGGCGATGAACGTTGCTATGACATTATTATAGAGCATGCCGGCAACCACCGCATAGAATATGTAAACGGTGTAATATGTGCTCTGCGGCCCGCCGGTAAGATAAACGACAGAAGTCATCGCGATAACGTCTGCCACCACTTCTACAAAAAGCGATGGAAAGACCAGCCGCTCCCGAAGGATGTTGTAATAGGCGATCATCGTCACGAAGAAACAAATACTGACGACAACCGCGATTATACGCGTTTCTTCCATCCAATCCTTCATGAAGAAAACGTAGAGGAACCAGAAAAGTATGAAGACCGTCAGGCGAAGCTTGGCAGTAAAGATGTGGCGGCCACGATATTCGGGATAAGCTATCTCTTTTAGCGATCTAATAGGCATATTTTGCTATCCACTTGATACCACATGAGGTTTATTTGGTCAATGCATAACCCCTTGACTATCTTTGGGTTTATGTCTATATAGCGCAGACTTTAAGCGAACGAGGATCTGGCTTAGCCAGTCCGAGTGAGAGGGGCTTGGGGGGGAAACAGCTTCTTAGCTGGACGTTCCCCCCATTAAGATAGAGAGGCAAAAATATGGCTAGAATTACCGTAGAAGATTGTTTGGAACATTTAGAGAACCGTTTCGCGCTTGTTTACGCAACTTCGAAAAGGGCTAAGGAACTGATAAGGGGCGTTACTCCTTTGTACAAATGCGACAATAAGGAGATAGTCACGGCTCTTCGCGAGATCGCCGCAAGCAAGGTGGTAGTGGATGCGCCGGTGGCGGCAGCTCCGGCAAAGGGCAAGAAACACTAAAGCTTCAAGCCGGAGTGGTGGAATGGCAGACGCGCCGGACTCAAAATCCGGTGTCCGCAAGGGCATGAGGGTTCAACTCCCTCCTCCGGCACACTGGTTCTTAGGCATTGGCGGGCATGGATATGCACGCCAATGCCTAAGAACCATGGGTGCAAAATCACCGTGAGGTGATTTTGCCACATTAATTTTTGATAATTGTACGCCGACGTAGCTCAGTGGTAGAGCAGCGCATTCGTAATGCGCGGGTCGGAGGTTCAACCCCTCTCGTCGGCTCCATTAATTTATTTATCAGGTCTTCGCCAACTCTAACAATCTTTTAGGATGGAAGGGGTTTGCTTCGGCTTCGCCTCGGCAGGCGAACCAGCATTTGCAGCATTTTATTTCGGGGAGTTCTTTCTTGGCAAATTCAGAAAAATGGCAATAGCGCGGAAGTTCCGAACACGGTTGCAGATATCCATCTGGCGTTACCTGTATCCACTTGCGGCCCGCCTTGCAGTTCGGTATTCCACCGTTCGTTACGAATTCAGGAATTCTATCCAGATAATAATCGGAGTTCTTTATATTGCGGTTCGCGCTAGAGAAAACCGATAGTATTAATGCACCGATTATTGGTTCACCAGGGCCATTAATGCTGTTCATTTTTGCCGTCTTCTTTCTGAAAGAAAAGCCCCTGAAAAAAGTCTTTAGTGGGATGGCAATTGCATTTG
>CAIPVD010000074.1 GCA_903868375.1 uncultured delta proteobacterium | reverse complement strand
TAATGTTTTTTTCATAATTTCGCTTTCATTCTATTCTAAAATCTGCTCAAATCCAATAACTAAATTTTCTTAGCAACTTTTTTTTGCTCCGGTCGATACATAAGGCAACTAACAAAGGAGATATTTATGAGTAATAATCCAGGTTCGGTAAAAAATATTTCAGCGTGTAATGTTAATTCTTTCAAATTGGCAGACAGTGATTCGGCGAGCTATCAAATCGAGGCCCTCGAAAATGAATGGGGTCCTATCCAAATATATAAATTGAATGTCTGGAGTCCTAAATATGCAGCGTTCCTGAATTTATGTTCAGTGTTAGCGAACAATTGCTCCGACGCCATGGAACGTTTGCAGGCATGTTATGAAGGCACGTACAAAGAGCCTCCTCCTCCAGTAGAAGTTACATATCAAAGCATTGTCGGAAGATCGCTCGATGAAGCGACAAAAGATAAAGCACGTGAAGTTTTTGCAAAGAATGGCTGCACTAAAATAACACTAAGCGATCGCATGCTTCCTGCCAATGGGGCGGGCCCGTTCGACAGGTCGTTTGAACTTTCTGCATTGTGCTTTCTTGGCAATAATGCGTATGGCCCTGCCAAGGTGTTGTGCAGGGTTGACATCAATGCAGACGCTAGCATAAGCAAAGCGCTTGCATCGTGCAATCCATCGACCATTTCCATGCGCTGAATCTTCCTATATTTATAGATTAGCGTTGAATGGCCGGCCCGATTATCGTATATCTTAAAGCAAAGGGGGCCACCATTATGAGAGCCAAGTTTTTTTGTTTACTTGCCGTTCTTATCTTCATTTCATTTTCTGCATTCGCTGAAAATAACAGCCAGGAGAGATGCTCTAAGGCGTTCAATTCAAAAAATTACAAGACAGCGTTCAAAATTTGCGAACCTCTTGCCGATGCCGGAAATGCGGAGGCACAGAATTACGTTGGAATTATGTATGAACAGGGCAGCGGTGTTAAACAGGATATGAAGAAGGCGGCGGAGTATTATAAACATAACGACGCCTCGGATTTTGCCGCAGGAGAGTTCAATCTTGCAACTCTTTACGATACCGGTTTTGGAGTTACGCAAGACAGAAAAGAAGCTATCAGGCTTTACCGCGAAGCCGCCGAGCACGGTTTATTAGAGGCACAATATAATCTTGGCGTGATCTATTCGGTGGGTAACGGCGTAAAGAAGAATTATAAAGAAGCCGCCAAGTGGTACAAGAAAGCGGCGCTTGCTGGCGATGCGAATTCGCAGTCGAACCTGGGCGTTCTTTATCTTAAGGGACACGGAGTAAAAAAGGATCCAAAAGAGGCAAAAAAACTTTTCTTTCAGGCCGGCGCGCAAGGGCTCGACAGGGCGTATTTCAACATAGGCAAGATGTATTATGACGGCGATGGGGTAAAACGGAATTATAAAGAGGCCGCGACTTGGTATCTAAAAGGCGCAGAGCTGAAACACAAGCCTTCGCAGTTCGCTATCGGCGTAATGTATTTCTTGGGCGACGGCGTGCAAAAGGACAACGTAAAGGCATATATGTGGCTGAAGCTCGCCGGAAAAGGCGTTCCAACTGCGCCAGACAGGCTTAAAGAGGTCGCAGCTGAAATGAGCAATGAAGAGATAAAAAAAGGCGACAAGCTGGTAAAAGATCTGCGCAGCGGCAAGGGAAGCATCCATACCGATTAAAACTTAGCAACTTTTTTGAAACTTATGGGTGACGGCCTATCTAAAATAGACAACGCTACTTCTTGCGACATTAGCCGGTTAAATCCGGTGAAAGGCGATTCTTTGTCCTATTCCATAGACAGCCAGCCCGATCCGTGGAATGGCGGCTCAAAGTATTTTTTGTCTTCGATCGATCGGCTCACCGGGGCTAAATCCAAAGTTTGTTCCGTATTTTCCACTTATTGCGGAGATGTCGCAGCCAAATTGCAGCAGTGTTACGACCTAAAGCACGATAAAGATCCGGTTTCTGAAGTGCCAGTTGAATATCAGGGAGTTCTTGGATTGGTATTGAGCGATAGCGCAAAAGAATCCGTGCGTACCCTTTTAAGGGGTGCCGGCTGTTATTCGATCGTTTTGTCCGATCGTGCCCTTCCCACGTCATATCAGGATAGAAAAAATCGACAATTCGAGTTCTCGATCTCTTGTTATGTTGATGTAGGGCATCAACAAATGAAGACGCTGTGCAGCACGAATGTAGGCCAGAATTCGACCATCATGGATGCATTGAAGGAATGCAATCCAGCCGGCACATCTTATCGTTAATGGCCAAAAATTTAGCAACCAAACTGAAGCATTTTATTGACAAGTTAAGCCCACCGTATTATGCGGCACATCTACAGCTTCATCACATCAATTGTGGAGGTCTAAGTGGCTTTTGTGAGCGGTTCAATAAATTTTAGCGCGTGGGGCCTTGCAAATTCTTCCATTCTAGTGTCAGAAATTCCGACAACGCTTGCATATCAGCAAGATACTTTCAACGCGTTAGCATTTCTCTCCGATCCTTGGAAGTTGGGCCTTGAAGATGTGCATGTGCCGTTCTATTTAACCGATGCCGAAACTGGCGTATCTCATTTCTTGGAAAGAGGTGCGGTTGAAACGCCAGGACGAAGCGGCGAACGTTTTCAAATGAATCCGGCATTTACCGCACCGGCCGGTGGCAGGGCTATTTCGCCGGAGGTCGGTGCTTGGCTCGATGAAATAGACCTTCGCGGTAATCAAGATATTGCGGCGCTTACAGATGTTCAATTGGATACGCTCGCACGTGTCGCGCAGGCGAACCGTCGTTGGGCGCGCATGCTTATCACGCATCAGCCGCTCTTAAATTTGGCATCTCCTGGACTTCTACTCAATCAGATAAGAACGATCATGAGCTCCGGTTCCAATGACTGGGTAAAATTTTTGGATGGCGGCAAACTTTTTTCCAACGAGAACAGGTTCATACTTGCCTCACTTACGATGCTACATGCGGCAGCAATGCTTGTAGCAAAGGCGTATCGTTTGGGAGCCGCTTTGAAGCTCGATGAGCTTCGGAGCGGATTGCGGTTCAGCCAATTACCAGCGAGGGTCAGAGCGCAATTGAATAGAAACTTGGGCCCGTTAGTGCCAAGGGGACAAACGCTGGAGATCATGGCGTCGAGCGTTCGTATCGATGCTGTTATCGAAGGCGACATTTTGATAGATATAACGCATGTGGGCCAGGAACGTACGGCGTTCGCAGCATCGAATAGTCCCGTTTCGCGCGAGTCATACATAAAAGAACAATTACGCGCATATCAACTCATCCTCGCCGCACAGCAGATGGGCATAAAAAATGTCGAAGTGATCCTCTACGGCAACACGAATTTCGATATGCAATGGGCAAGTAGCGTTGAGGCCGCTGCGCGAGAGATGGGCACAAGCTTTGTCTTAACGTCTTGCAATAGGTACACTGGAGAAACGGGATATCTCTTTGGCTCAAGAGGAGCTGTTGCGCTGCCAGCTGCAAAAGTCCGCGAATATAAAATGCCGGCACTTCACATGCCTCCAAGACGTCACAAGATGTTGCCGGCTAAAGTTGCTCCACCAGCTGCAGATGCCGTGGCACCTGAAGGATCTGCCGACCCTGTTCCGTTCAGGCAATTTGTCGCGATGGAGGCGCAGAAGAGCGAACATCACGATGCGTGGCTACGTGCTATGGAGAATGCGCGTCGAGGCGTCGGCATACCCAATAATATCTGTCTAGCGGTAAAAGAATTGTTCGAAGGAACGTATACGCCCACGGCGGCAAGAAAAGAATTGGAACATTTTGATGCCACCATATGGGATGCGCTTGAATCAATGTTCGGTGAATTGGACGGCGCTGCGGCTGATATCGAGGTCGTCGAGGCGAGTTTAAAAGAACAGGCAACGCCTGAAGACGATGCCGGCATGGATGGAGCTATTGAAGATGCTGACCTGACGCTTCAGAGCGTGCGACAGCTGCGAGAAAAATATGCAAGGCTGGAAGGGTCATGGCAAGTGGCATCTAATTTAGCTTATTTAATTCATCCAGACCGTTGGGACACGTTCTTTGGCGGGTTGCCATCATCCGTTGTCGATGCGATCGGTGAGACATTAATTCCGATGGAGAGCAAGTTGAAGGAACTCTCCGAAACAGCCGCCGCAAGAAAAACAGAACTGGAAGGACGAAGAGAAGCTATCAAGTTCGATACGATGGCCCGCGAGGCAAATACTGCAATAGGTACTGCCAGAGAAAAAATTTCTGCTATTAAGGCGCAGATGGCTGCGCTCAGGTCCGCCATCGCTTCCAAAGGGGAAATGCCCGTTGATAGAGATGCCTTTTTTGCCAGTGCGGCTGAACTGTTGAAGCCTTTCGAATTGGACCGCATGCCTTCGGCAATTCCTGCAACGCTTTCAGCATCGCTGGGTATATTTAAAGCTCTCGTTGGAACTTATTCTCCGATAGATGCTAGGCGAGCGATCGTTGAAGCCCTTATCGCCGATATTGATAATGTGAGGCGTGAGATGAAAGTTGCCTCTACTTCTAATATTGAATTCCAACGCTGGGAGACCGACCAGATAGCGAGATTAAGGCGCGCGGTGCAATCGAAAGAAGATCAAATGCCCATTCCCCAAGAAGTGCCGCAGCTGGATGTGGTAACGCCAGATCTTGTTCATGAAAGGTCCGTAGCTGGGCGCGGGCATGTGCACTTTTCCCATTACACACAGTCAGGCAATGAGAGGATACGCAATACTATCAGCGACAGATATAAAAACGCAAAGGTTGTGGTGTTCGAAGGAAGGACATATCTTGTGGATGCGCGTACGGCATCCGAGATATCCGAGTGGCGTGGAACAAGGAACGCTTTGCTAGAACGCACGGACCTGTTCGGCGTATCGTTTCGGATACCGGCCGCGAGTCTTGGGGTAAGGATCGCTGCCGTATCGGAACTTGAAAGGTCGCATCCATATAGCAAGCTTGTCTGGTTGTTCTCGTCGTTCGCCGAATACCGCGTATTGGCTAATAAAGATTTCATTGCTACCGTTGCGTTCCATGCCGCTTTGCCGGACGTTGCCCCCGTCTGGAGGAAGATGGCCGCCTTGTTGCTCAAGCAGCTAAGTGAGAACGAAAAGGATCTTTCTGATTTTCCTTTGATCGCTATAATGGGAGCGTCTGTTGGCGGCATCGCATTGACAATGTACGATGAGGTAATTGCTTCACCTACACTTAAGCCGTACCTTTCCAGATGGTTCATATGGGGTGATCCCGAGCAATCGCTGACCCAAGAATTCAGGCCTATGAGCAAAGACATTCTTGCACGGCTTGGCGACATGACCGAAGCCGAGATGTCACGAGCCATAGAAGATACGGGTCTCATTCCAATGCTTCCCGCAGACAGGGCGGAATGGATCGAGGCGTGGCGAGTTTGGACCAGACAACGTTTAGAAAGGACGTTACCAAGAGTTAAGACCGTTTATGTGAGACGGTTCTTAGACGAGAAACTGGAAAATCTTCCAATGCCATATATACTTGTCAGCGCCATCCTTTACCGGGCCGACAGGCAATCGATCCTTGTTGACCGGATGGATAGGTTCGAGGGGCAAGGCATTATTGCTGGACATTCGAAGACCCTCACGAGGAAGGACAGGTCGATCATTGCAATGAAGTTCTTGTTCGAGCATCAGCATTTGATGAAAGAGTGGTTGAAGAGGAGTGAAGACACTGAAGATGCCGTAGGAGAATTAGACACGTTCCAGGGCACCGTCGAAGAAACGTATGAGGCGCTTGTCGGGAGGTTCAAGGCAGAAGATCTCGCGACAAAACTTGTTGGTAACGCGGCGAAATTCCTATCGGAGAAGAAAGTAAGAAATTCAGCCAACATTCCCAGCGCGGTACTGCTAATGCTTGGAAGGATCCTGGAACAAAGGGACGATATAATAATAGGCATTTTCTCAAAGTTGGTGATAGAGGTGTGGAATCGTTCCATAGACAACGGATCATCGGCGTTGGGATTTGATGGAGAACCGGTGTCGCCAGCGGAAGCATTCGTTGAAGATATCGGCCTTTGGTGGTCCGATTTCGAAGATGCGCTATCGCTTAAGCCCATAAAGAGCGATGCCGCCAACGCATTTTTTGATAGGATATCGATTTCTTCTTGACAAGTGAACGTTCGTTCACCTATATTGCAACCGCTGTCGCACCTCGTAGGTGCATGGGAGGTTTAGGTGAACGAGATTGCTCTTCAATTAAGGAAATTCGCTAAGGAAAACCACAGGTTGCCAAGCTATTCAGAATTGGCGAAGATGTTTGGCTTTGCCTCCAAGAACGCCGCGTTCAAATTGGTGAATAAATTGGTAGATGCCGGCATTCTAGAAAAAGACCACAAAGGAAAATTAAAATTAAAAGGTTTAGGCCTGCCAATGGTCGGTTATGTCCAGGCAGGTTTTCCATCTCCCGCCGAAGAAGAACTGGTCGATACTTTAAGCCTCGACGATTATTTAATCCAGCGCCCAGAATCTAGCTTCCTTCTAAAAGTTACCGGCGATTCCATGATCGATGCAGGAGTTATGGAAGGCGATATCGTCATCGTGGAAAAAGGGGGCAACCCAAAAAACAACGACATCGTTTTGGCACAGGTCGATAAAAAATGGACGCTCAAATATTTTTACAAGAACGGAAAAATTGTAAAGCTCATCGCAGCGAACAAGAATTATCCCGAGATATTTCCAAAAGAAGAACTAACCATTGGTGGCATTGTAACCGCGGTCATAAGGAGATACAGATGACTGAACAAATAATGATAGAGAGCTGGCCGCGGGCTATTTTGCATGTCGATTGCGATTCGTTCTTTACAAGCGTCGAACAGGCGATAAATCCGGAGCTTAAAGGCAAGCCGATAATAACCGGTGCCGAACGCGGCATAGTTTCTGCGGCGAGTTGCGAGGCGAAGGCGCTGGGAATTAAGCGTGCCATGAGTCTTTCCGAGGTCGCCGAAAAATTTCCGGGAGTCATTATGCTTCAGAGCGATTACGAAACTTACAGCATCTTTTCCAAGCGGCTCTTCGATATACTCCGAAGGTTCTCGCCGATGGTCGAAGAATATTCGATAGACGAAGCCTTTTGCGATATCACAGGCCTTCGGCGCGTTCACCACTGTTCGTATCCAGACATCGGCAAAAAAATCCAGGAGACGGTGCAGAAAGAGTTAGACATAACTGTTTCGGTTGGCATCAGCCTATCGAAGAGCCTTGCAAAGCTTGCTTCCAAATACAGAAAGCCGAAAGGGTTAACGGCGATACGCGGAAGAGAGATACATACGTTCCTTAAAAATACCGATCTTCAAAAAGTTTGGGGATTTGGGCCAAACACCGTGAGCCTTTTGCAAAAGCATGGGCTTAAGACGGCGCTCGATTTTGTGAACAAGCCTATCGAGTGGGCGGAAAAGTTGCTCGGGAAAATTGGCGTGGAAATATGGATGGAGCTGCGCGGCCAATATGCCTACAAGTTGAACGAAGAAGAGAAGAAAACCTACGCAAGTATCTCCAAGGCAAAGACGTTCACGCCGTCATCCTCCGATGTTGATTACGTTTATGCACAGGCGCTGCGCAATTTGGAATCGGCATGCATGAAGGCGCGGCGCTATAATCTCGCCGCGAATAAAATAACGTTGAGCCTTAGAACGGATGAGTTTCATACGACAGGCGTTGAGATGAAGTTCTCACGCCCAACGGCCATGGTCATGGATATTGCACCGACGCTAAAAATGCTCTTCCGCGAACTTTTTAAGAACGGGCAGAAGTACAGGCAGACGCAGATAGTGCTTGCCGGCCTTCAGGATGACACGGAAAATCAGTTTGGCCTATTCGAAGATCCGGTGAAAGTGGTGAAGTCGGAGCATATTTCAAATGCGATAGATGAGATCAACGAACGCTTCGGTAAACACACCGTCTTTATGGCGCCGGGTCTGTATCTGCAAAGATACTTCAATGGCCGAAAACGCAAGTCGCTTCGCAATCAGCTGGTGATAAAGGGCGAGAGCGTTCGCCAACATCTGCGTCTTCCGCTCTTGAATTATATTTTCTCAACCAGGTAGAACATTTCCCCTTCCAAGTTCGTTAGCGTCGTGGTAAAAATGCGTGCAAAAGGAGCTTTTCATGCGCATTTTGAACTGGCGGATACATGCCGATAATAAGTATTCGCATCTTTTGGCATTGCTCATAATTATATTTTTTATATCGCCTTATACAGAAGCCTCCACCACAAAGGTGCCGCTGATACACTGTTTCTTTCTTATTGCGCTAATTTTTACTTTGCGGGCACTTGAATTAAGTAGAAGGACGTTCGCCATCTGCGCTGCTATAGGCCTTGCAGCTCTTTCGTGCGAGTTGATCGATAAGTTGATATTCGTGACGGACCTTCGTCTCATGTTCGACCTTATCACCGTTGTCATCTACACGCTGTTCATGACAACGGCTATCGTGGTGATGATCCACAAGATGTTCTCCACCACGAAAGTTACCGGCGATACGATAAGGGGCGGTATTTGCGTATATATCCTTATCGGATACTTATTTGCGATATTCTTTCATGTGATCTACGTCTTCGACCCGGGCGCGTTCTATTTTTCGGAGCGGTGGAGCAACGTATATTTCATTTATTTCAGCTTTACCACGCTGACCACGCTTGGATACGGAGACGTTTTCCCCATCAATAAGCTGGCTATGGTTCTGGCAAACGTTGAGGCAATGACAGGGCAGATATATCTGGCCGTTTTTATTGCGAGAATGGTAGGCCTTCATCTGATCGACCATGTGAATCACCACCACGAAAAAAGCTAGCTATATCATGCTGCTTGCAAATCTGCGCCTTTAATGCTACGAGGGGCGCCGTTCAAAAAAAGGAGATTTTTTCAATGCAAGATAGGCTTGTAGGCATAATTGGCGGCAGCGGACTTTACGAAATGGAAGGTTTTAAGGTTGTTGCCGAGAAAAGTGTATCCACACCGTTTGGCGACCCAAGCGATAAGATCATAATTGGCGAATTGAACGGCAGGCGCGTTGTGTTTTTACCGCGACATGGAAAAGGCCACAGAATTTCGCCAAGCACGATAAATTATCGCGCTAATATCTGCGCGATGAAGATGCTTGGTGTCGAATGGATAATATCGGTTAGCGCCGTCGGCAGTTTGCGTGAAGAAATAAAGCCGGGCGATCTTGCGATAGTCTCTCAATTCATCGACAAAACTAAGTTTCGGCCAGAGACGTTCTTCGAAGGCGGAATAGTTGCGCACGTTCCTTTTTCGCATCCTGTGTGCAACGATCTTGCAGGCATCTTATATAATTCGGCCAAAGAGCTTGGCATTACGGTTCACAAAGACAAAACATATGTCTGCATGGAAGGCCCGGCATTTTCTACTCGTGCCGAATCTTTGCTTCATAGGCAGTGGGGCGCGGATCTTGTCGGCATGACCAATATGCCGGAGGCGAAGTTGGCTAGAGAGGCCGAAATATGCTACGCCACTATTGCGCTCTCTACGGATTACGACTGCTGGAAGGAAGAAGGGCACGTCGATGTTTCTGCGGTGCTGCAGATAATTAAAAAGAACGTGGCGAATGCGCAGGCGGTGATAAGGCAAGCAGTTGCGAAGATTGGCGTTGAAAGAGGATGCGTGTGCAGCCGTGCGCTGGTAGGTGCTATTATGACCGACTTGAAAGTTGTGCCGAAAGATATTAAGAAGAAATTGGAACCCATTGCGGGGAATTATTTTAAGGAGACAAAATGAGTATCTTGGTCGTAGGTTCAGTTGCATACGATGATCTTGAAACGCCGGCGGGAAAAAGGGAGCGGGCGCTAGGTGGTGCGGCAACACATTTTGCCACCGCCGCTAGTTTCTTCACCGATGTCAAATTGGTAGGCGTTGTAGGAAACGACTTTGACGACAAGCATATAAATTTCCTTAAGAGCCGGAATATCTGTCTAAAGGGCCTCGAGATCAATCAGAACGGAAAGACATTCTATTGGAAGGGGCAATACGGCAAGGATCTGAACGATGCCAAAAATCTCATCACAGATCTTGGCGTTTTTGCGGATTTCAAGCCGAAGCTGCCCGAAGAATATAAGTCGTGCGACTATCTCTTTCTCGCCTGCATTCATCCGGAGCTTCAGTTGGACGTGCTTCGTCAGGTGCATAAGCCTAAACTTGTCGTGTGCGATACGCGCGAGATCTGGCTGAACAACAAGCTTGAAGATGTCAAAAAGGTGGTTGCAAAGACAGACCTGCTAATGATCAACGATTCCGAAGCAAGGCTGCTTACGGGCGAGCATAATCTTGTGAAGGCGGCAGATATTATCCTTACGATGGGGCCGAAGACGCTAGTTATCAAGCGTGGCGAACACGGCGCAATGCTCTTTGTTGATGGCGATATATTCTACGTGCCGGCAATGCCGCTTCGCGAAGTAAAGGACCCAACAGGAGCTGGCGATACATTTGCAGGTGGATTTTTGGGATACATCGCAAAGGCCGACAAGGTAGATGACCTAACGCTTAGACGAGCTATGGTCGCAGGTTCCGCGATGGCGTCGTTCAACGTCGAAGACTTTAGCCTCGACAGGCTGCGCACGCTGACCTGGAAAGATATCGAATCAAGGATGCAGGCATTTAAACAACTTTCGCACTTTGAGCTATAATCTATGAACGTAGGCGAATATTTAAAAAGCGAGCGGGAGAAAAAAGGGCTAACGATAGATCATATCGCGTTCGCGACGAAGATATCGCCAATGCATCTTGGCGCGATAGAATCCGATAGGCTTGATATGCTTCCCAGCCGCGTCTTCGTGAGAGGCTTTCTTCGTTCTTACGCGAAAGAGCTTGGCCTCGATCCGGAGGCTATCATTTTAATGTACGAAGAATCTGCGACGCCAGTGAACCATTTTGCTTTTTCGGCCGTGAGGCGGCCTTTGGCAGCGCAGCCGAAAAAAATAAAGATTCACGTAAGCGGAACCGTTGTTTTTCTTATAATTGCCGTAGCCGTTATCGCTCTGGCAGCGCTTTGCTCAATGCGCTAAAATATCCACTATGCAGCATAAAAGCCGTTCAATAATTCTTCGTGTGATCGATTACGGTGAGGCGGACCGCCTTGCGACGTTCTTTACCGAAGACTTTGGCAAGCTAAAGGGGATAGCGAAGCATGCAAAGAGATCGAAGAAACGCTTTGGCGGCGGGCTAGAACCAGGGACGGCCGGTACGTTCCGCTTCGATGAAAAGCCAAACGTCGAACTTGTCAGGCTAGAAGAATTCACGATCGAACTGCCTGCATGGAAGATGACCTCTTCGCTTGCGTCGATATCGAACCTAGGAATTGCCCTTGAACTGGCGGACAGGATGCTTCCACTTTCGCAAGCATCCAAAGAACGCTTTGATCTTTTGTTTCGCTGGCTTGAGTTTTTGAGCGTGAACGAACCGAGTATGAGCCACCGGCACGCTTTTTTTTATAAATGGTTAAGGTCGTGCGGATTGGCGCCGGTCTTCGATGTTTGCGCTACCTGCGGAGAGCAGGTTCCAAAAAAGGACGCGGCCACTTTTATAGACCCTTCCCACGGCGGAACGGTCTGCGCTTCATGCCATGGCTCTTCAAGATATGGTATGAATGTGGCGGCCGATGTGCTAAAATATCTTCAGTGTTTTAAGAAAGGTAGGATATCGAACGCCAGTTCAGGAAAGGCCGATGAGGTGTTCGAATATCTGATCGAACATGCGCTTGGCGGAAAATTAAAGTCGCTCGACGTTGTTAAGAAGTTGGGGATTTAAATATTGTGAACAACAAACATTTCAGAAATGCGGTCATAGCATCTATAATATTTCACCTTCTGCTGATATTATTGATGCTGGCTGCGCAGAAATTCCTGCCGACCGAAAATAACGGCGCAAGCCCTATCGAAGTCTTTATCCAGCAACCGAACGGTGGCTGGCAGATAGCCGACATAACGAACTCGTTGAACGACAAAAAACCGGACAACCCAAAATATTTAGGGACGCAGAACCAGAGCGTTACCGAAGAGACCGTTTCAACTCGTCACGATAGGGGAACAGGCGGCAAGGTGTCTGGCAAGCGGGCGCCTGATAAGGAACAAACTGCAGAGAAGGAAAAACATCCGCAAAGGCAGAAAGAAGCGGCCGACATTAAGAATCTTTACGACTTCGACAAGAAGCTCTTTGCCAAAAAAATGCCAAAGGCATCGGACAACAATGCAATAACGAATAGCTCGTCGCGCGGCGAAGGCGGCATGCCGGAAGATTTTTATCCTAATTACAAAGTCGGCGTTCATACTTATCTGAACGTCCTTCGTTACCCGGACGTTGAATATTTTGTCAGGCTAAAGAGAATTTTCAAGATGACCTGGAATCCAGTCGCGGCTCTTCAGCAGGATATGCAGGGGACGTCGGTAAGCAAGGGGAACGTATCCGTCGTGCTTGCAGTTACGGTTGATAAAATGGGATCTCTTTCAGAGCTTTTCGTACTCCGAAGTTCGGGACTTGGCCATTACGACAACGAAGCGCTTCGGACTATCAGGGCGTCTTCTCCGTTTTCAGCGCCGCCAGATAAATTCCTAGAGAAGGACGGAGTCCTTCGCATGAGCTGGACCTTCATAGTTTATATGTGATCTAATTGACTTTGATACTGGCGGAGTTTTGATAGCGCCTTTTCATTGTTAGGGTCGAACGTTAAGGCCATTTTCATCCATTCTTTAGCTGCTTTATAGAAGCGGAATCGGTCTTCTCTCGTAACGGCCCCAACCCCCATTTCGTCGCAAAATACGCCTCTAAAATAGTATTCAAAATAATTATCTGCAGCAGTTTTAGGCCTGCTCGAAAGAAGGTCGAGGTATCGTCTAACATCCTGCATCTGACCCATGGAAAGAGCCAATCCGATTCTTACGGTCAACAACTGATTGTCAAAATTTCCAGCTGTTATTGCTTCATCCAATATTCTTTTAGCTTTCTTCGGTTTATTTTGGAGCTTGAGTAGATGAGTATATTGCATTCTTATTATAATTTGCAAAGGTCCGCACTTTAATGCCTCATCCAGGTATTGTTCCGCGTTTTTAAACTGCTGCTGTTCTTCGGCAGAAGTTGAAAGGCTACATAATATGTTCACCCCCCTTTCCAGATAACGACTATTCCCTGGATCTCTTTTTTCAAGTGCACGCATAATTATCAGCGCTTCTTTGTATTCGCTCTCTGCCATGCATACATCTACGATCTCTTCCAATGCATCTGCTACACTGCCCTTTGGATCTTTAAATGTCGCGCCAGATATGCTTGACCTTTTCAAATAGTTAGCAGCCTGTATAGCCTGCGCTTCCTGATCAGGAGATGGTAATACCGACAGCGCGAGATATATATGCCCCAATGTCCATAATATGAACCGGTCATCAGGTGACCTTGATACTGCAGCCTCTGCACACATCCTTGCCGCAACTAATTGGCCGGCATCTTGCCTGACAACGTCCATAAAATTGCGAAAAGCCCTTCGTGATTCAATAAAAAGGCGGTGATCTACTAATATTTTTGAACATCGTACTATCTGGGTAGAACCCATCATATCCATAGATGCTAAATCATGAAGATGCTCCAGTGCCTTCGCGGTATCGTTCGCATCAAAGGCGTCACGCATCTGAACGATCAACCCATCTGTCCGTATGGCATTGATAGCGTCCGCGCATTCTCTTTCACTATCAGCATCACCAGCCCTTTGGAAATATTCGTAGGCAAGTTTATAGCATTCTTTTTTTCTGGAAGCATTCTCCTCTATCCGTGCCCTGTTCAAATAAATCTGGGCGAATAGTTGGTAATGTTTTGGATGTTCTTGTTTGTAACAAGGAGAAACTCTTATCGCTCTTTCGGCGGTGCTTAAAAGTGAAGGCCTTGTGATGCCAGACGTTTTCAGCTGCTCGAATTGTCTTATCAAATAAAATGCATAGTCGCCTTGTGCGTCGACGTTGGTTGGGTCTAGCTCCATCGCTTGCAAAGCAAGTGTAATTCCTTTACCTAGGTCGCCAGCCGTTACCGATTTACTAGCCTCATCTAGTAATTGATCCACGCTTGAGATACTAGAAGGTCTACCTTCACCTATAGGTTCAATCCTATTTTGAGCCTCCTCCATTCGCATCGTCGTTTCTTCCGAAACGTATGCGGATCTGCCCGTATATTGATCCGCTGCACCAAAAAGATATGTGGGAACGGAAGGTGCAAGATTTGCGGCTGTTTCAACTAGGCCGAAAACATTTGTTGTAACCACGAACGACTGAAAAGGAGTGAGAGAGGTTGTGCCCATAAGTTGTAACTATCTTCGGCACATTGCGAAAATAGTTGCTAGTTATTTTTCCTATATATGGTGAGCATCCTCCCCGGATTTTGCTGGCCCATTAGGCGACGTAGAAATAGTATAATAAATTCAAATAGATATGAGCCGAAAATCCCCCAATTTGTGGCATAAATATTGCTCACTAACCCACGAAGGGTTTTTTCTCACTGCAACCTAAAAGGGGTGAATGTTTGGGCGATCTGGATATCAAAAATAAGCAGGCGGGCATCGAGACGTTTGCCGATCTTGTAGAGCAGCAAAGCGGCCAATGCATTCCTTCTTCCGAATCGATAGTTTCAGCCGACGATTTTGCGCGCGCCAGAGACGGCGCAATGCAGCTGGCACTCACATTGGACATCGCTTACGGTGCGGCCCATATCTATAAACATGTAGACCTTGTTCCGACCGATTACAGAACAATAGCCGGCGATTTTATCAATGAACAAGTTACAAAGGCGATATACCTCTACGACAGCGGCCACAAGAACGAAGGATTCGCGTTGCTTCAAGAACTTGGCGAATACGTTTCGGACCTGATTAAATTTTACAGTAATAGCGATTACATCAAACCTATCAGGCGCTTTGATTATGAGCCGAAAATAATAGAATTCAAAAAATTATTCAAAGAATTGGGCGAGATGAGAGAAGTAGAAAAGGCAGTCGCCGGATTTTACGGGTTGATCATCGGTTGCGGCGCTGGGAACCTTGCAGGGTTTGGAGTGCGTACCCTCATAGGCGAAACGGCGGCTGACACACTATTGGGAACATTAAAAATATCAGCCGCCCACTCGGCAGGTTTTGTCGCAGGATTAAGCGTTGCAAATGCGGCGACCGGCATTCAGCCTTTTTGGAATCATCACCAATCCACAAAAGAAAATATCAAATCATATCTCTTCAAATTTATCCTTCCGTTTGCGATTGAACTTGGCGGCCCGCTGATCGGCGGAGCGAAACATCTGTTGCATTTGGAAGAAGGCGCCAATGTGCTAGAAAATGTAACTCTCGGACAGTTCGTCGAACAACAAGCTCTTCATGCGGCGATCGGCACGGTAAATTTCACGTGGAGTACGCCGCTCGTTGATTATAGCTTGGGAGTTGCGTTCGGCGAATCGCCCGATCTTTGGAAGATCGCGCGCGATGCCGTTAGCGCCGAATCGATATTTAATAACGTAAAGTCGGTAGTTGAAGTTAAATTAGCTGGAGCAATTGCCGGCGTGCCGCTAAAATTCCTGGATGACAAGCTGGCCGCAAGGCAGCTTAAGGCGATAGAAAAAGTTGGCATTGAAGCTAGGCCGGCGATTGGCGACATAAATGAAGTGCTTGATCGGATAGTAGAAGAGGTGAATGTTGCGAACGTCCAGCTGTGGGGTGAAGGTGTTGCGAACAGGGATAGCCAGGAATATCGCGAAGGGCTTGCTTCGCTGATCGATAATTTAAAGGCGATGTCGCCACCCGATGCCGTTCTTGAAAGAGTTGCGGTTCTTTTGGCTAAATTTCATTTTGATCCTGCTGAATTTGGTTTGAACGTTACAGATGGCGTGCGGCATGAGATCGGTAGGGCGGAAATCGCGAATGCCCTTAATGATATAAAGCTGGGTAAGCATGTGGAACAGAATTTACGAAAGATCCTTATTTCAAACGATGAGGTTGCGATCGAAAAAGCGGCGCGCATGGTGTCAATGACCGATAATGGTCGTACGAATTTGAGACGAAACAACTTACCGATGGACCTGCTGCTTAAAATGGCGGAGCGGACGAGATCCGCGGGGGCATATGTCGATGCCGTAGAAAGAATGTCCCTAGATGATGCCAAAGAAACCTTGGCTAAATTGAAAGCGACTTGGCCCGACGTATATAAAAATGCCGAAGATGTCTTGAAAGATGATCTGCGTGAGGCGGCCAGAGAAATTGGTGAGATAAGGGGCGATTCGGAAGTTAGCCGCTCACTTTTTGAAGGCTCATATAAACTGGCAGTAAAGATCATAAATATCGCAAATGCAACGGGCATTAAGTTGGGCATATCTCTTTTAAGATTTAGAGCCGCCATCGAAAAATGCAAGGCCGATGGCGTAAAGCTGCCTGTAATAGACCCTCCTCCGGCAAGAGGCAGGAGCCCTAGGCCCACCGACCGTCGCTCGTCGCGAGCCGCAGGTCAAAATTATCGTTTAGCTGCGGTCAGGGACCGATTTAATGTGAATGACGATGCTATCACCGCGCTTTTTAAGGTTTCGTTGCCATCCATGTGGCGCGAGTACGTTCTGAACAAGCTAATGCAAAGTGATTGCAAGAGTTGGAAAGACGCCGCCCGTTTTGTGCAAGATCTCAATGGCGTATTGGATGGAGAAGTGTTGCAAGAATTGTTTGTAGAGGAAAAGTCTGGCGACCGCTCGGCCGAGCCGCTTGATAGGATCACCGAAAGGGTTGCGGCACGATTGATCGGCGATGAAGTCGGTGGGGTGAAACCCCTTGATATTCAAGTGAAGGCTTCAGCAGAAGTTCCAGCCGGGATAAAGAGCCTGTTCGAATCTATGAACTCTTCGGAGCCCGCAACGGTGCATTTTGCCGAAGGCGTGGACGTAACGATATTGCCCGTTCCATATACCGAGACGTCGAGAAATTTCGACTTTGTGGTCGCGCCCTCGGCGGATGTCGGTAAGGCCATGGAACTTTTTGATTCTTTCGTGTCGAAGCGAACGGCTTTTGCGAAAGAGGTTGGAGAAACCCCGGTTATCACTCTACATGCACCGGATGCTTTTATGGAACGGCTTACCGAATGGTACGATGGAAAGTGGCAAGCTTTGGATGAAATGCGCCTTGAAGCCTGCCGGAAGTTGACCGGCAAAAGGGATGACGATGAGGTGAGGCGTGCTTTGCAGAATACCGAGTTGAAAAT
>CAIPVD010000073.1 GCA_903868375.1 uncultured delta proteobacterium | reverse complement strand
GAATCATCACAGACTGAAAGCGTATTGCGTACTCTTAGAAGTGGCAAAAAGGGTGCCGTCCCTGACACGCACTCTACCCAGAGGAGAAGGTTATTTGGTAGATCAGTTTAAGAGAGCGCTATCCAGTGCAATATTAAATTTATCTGAAGGTAATGGAAGAATTTATGCAAAAGAAAGATGCAGGTTCTTCAATATATCAACTGCCTCAATAGCCGAATGCATGTCATGCCTAGATATTCTTTTATCTTTCGGCTACATCTCTGAAGTGCTGCATTCTGAACTCTGTGGCAACTTTAAATTATCCTATGCTATGATACGGAAGCTAGCTTCAATTCAGGCTCATCCGCCATCTGCATTCTGAAATCGAAGTGGTTTTAATAACTGTGGGAAGTTAGCGTCTCTTGATACTGAAAACTCCAAGTGCTCGGCGCCACCATGGTTTGTTAGCGGCGCTTTCCTGTTGCGGGGGTGGCGGAGGTGGAGGCGATATTATTTGTTCCAGCGCATAAGCCACGAGGCGATAATCTATATCGCGTATCAATAATTCGTACGATAGTGCTTCAAGTGAAGCAATCGGACTTTCCAATTCATCAAGGACCGCAAGGATATGTTCTTTATCGGTCGCGGCTGCTAGCGAGCCTTTCAATGCATTCAGATGTTCTCTTATTTTAGAGCAGTCGATGTATGTTATATTGGATATATTTTCTCTTGGTAATGACTGTTGCACATGCTCAAGCGCCTGCCTTGCAGCCCCAAGTATCATATTTCTTATCTCGGCAGCACGCCTATCTATCTCTTCGTTTGTAACTGCCAATTCTGCGGGAACGGCAGTCATTTCTTGCACCGGTTTTTCGTTCGTGGCTATAAGCTCGCGAATATTCTTCATTCCAAATAGCTGCACCGTTGCGTCCATAGAAGCGACAAGCCTTGCTACTTCGGGCTTTGAAGCGTTTGCGACAAGGTCTTTCACTTTTTCGATCCCAAGTTTTTTCAGATATACCCTAGCTCTTACAATTAACGTGTCATACAATTTTGCAGGAAAATTTATATCGGCGAGCGTTAACATATAAGCCACCGCCGCCGCTTCTCCAGTTTCCGGGATCCATGAAATTCCTTCCTGCCATGCGGAATCAGAAACCATGGTGGGGGATGCATTGCTGGTTATCGGTATTATTATACCTAACGCTTCGAACAATCCCTTTACATATCCCACTTTGCGCGCATCGAAGGCCACGACCCCGTTAGGTAATTTTTTTACATAATAAATGGACTCGACTTCTAGCGAAGAGTCTCGATGATTATCTATTCCGTAATGGCGCTCAATCCTGTTGTGTGGATTGTCTCCGGGCGGGCTTTGAGGAATTGCAGCAACGAAGTGTGTTCCTTCGGCCTTATTTTTTATAACGCTAATGGCCGTCCTGTTTTCTGTATTCTTTTCGTACATGGCAAGCGCAATAAGAAGTTCCGGAGTGCGAACTTCGAATAGTGGTCCGTTTATTCCCAACATCGTCACACTATCCGTTGCTTCGCGCTTTGGAACTTGTAGCGTTACAAGTAGGTCGTTGCCTAAATATCCCTTCGTTGCGAACGTTATCGTCGCCGTATCGCCGGAAACTACGCGGCCATTGGCTAAAAGATAATTGCTTCCGGTCTTTAGCGTTCCTTCAAATTTATTGCCGTTAATATATATCTCTCCGGCTTCAAAATGGTAACCATCGGCCTCTAGCCGAACAGATGCTTCGGCCCGCTCGACCTTGTCGCCGATCTTGAAGGAGATAGGTATCTTTCGAACTTGCCCGACTTCGGTTGGAAAGGCGAACGGAGTTTTGTCTTCTTTTACTTCGCGAATTTGAATTCCTGCAGCGATCATTGCATCGCTTAAGAACAATGCTTCATCGATCTTTGCTCCGCTAGCAACGGCCATTAGTGCATTATAAAAGATACTCTTAAGTGCGGCCAAACAACTTTCGGCCTTCATGGCAAAATCTTCGTCACCGATAATTTTGGTAAGCGCCCCTAACTCCGTCCTTCTTTGATCAACTGCCTGTACGGCATGCTCGATCCTCATTCCTAAGGGAAGGTCAGCCCAACCGCTAGTTTGCTTGTCTGTGACACATCGCGCATCCCTAACCGTATCTCCGACGAGCTGCGTAGTTATATCGGTAACCAGTTCGCGTGTGATATCGGCCGCGGGGATCGGTTGGCGCGTTATTGGGTGAATGGCGTCGCTTCTTTTAACCTGCGGCAATTCCGGCGCCACTAAAGGTTCTCCTCTTAACAGCGCTTCTCTCATCTCGGAAAATATTGGGACAACGGTCCCGCCATGCATTTCATCTAACTTTGTACTTAACGCCACCGCCATGCCTGCAAGCGAATCGACGAATCTCTTGCCTTCTGGAGTTTGGCAGGCGCTTTTTAGATCGGCCGGAGAAGTTATTCCAAGACCGGCAAGATATTCGGTTGTCTTTGCTTCGAATTCTGTGGCGAGCTTAATGTATTCACCGCCAGCCTCTACGTCGAACCACTTCAGCACCAGGTAAAGTGCGTGTATCCTGCCAGCCATGTATTCGCTGCCTAATATATGTTCAAAGTTGATGCCTTGACTGTCGGCATCTGGCGCCTCTTGCCTAAAGGCTGGAATTGCCATTCCAGTTGCTTTATGCACATCATGAAATATATCATTTACGGATAAAAGCGCTGCTCTTACATCGACCATTCTAAGCCCGCTATCCGATCTTCTAATAAAGCCTCTTCCATATTCATCTACGTATTTATTTACATTTGTTGCCAATTTAAATATTTTTTCATGAGGGCATTGTTCCTTGTTGCCCTCTCTTATCACTATAAACTCTGACCCGGTAACTTCGGCTGAATCGTTTAAGGGGGCAGCGAAACCGAATGCTACGTCGGTGTCCTGAACCAGGGTGGTCAATAATTCTGCCGAATGAACGTAGAATATGGGAAGCCCACCATCGGGGCTTGGCAAGATACTGTCGCCAGCTGTTCTTGCTCTTTTCTCTTTATATTCGACCGGTGTGAATGGAACACCCAAATGAATCGCCGCATCGTTCGCAAGCGTTGTTCCCTTTGTTTCATATTTGATCTCTATTCTGTCTCCGAAAAGCACCCTGTCTCCGAATACATATCCAAGTTTAGATGAAATTTTAGGTTGGTATTCAACGCCATCAAGGAGAAGAGGTTTCGCAGCAACATGATAACCATCGCTTGCTAGTGTCACAGTGGCGCTCGATCTATATATGGTCCCACCATTGCCCACGAACTCGAATTTAAGCAGGCCGCTTTCTCCAACGACAGATGGAAAACCTGTTTTCAGCGAATCGCCCGAAATAACGCCGACCGTTTCCACCGCGGGAGTGGAAGAGGGCGGTTCGCCAAATATGGCCTTGATGGTTTCTTCTCTTGAAGGGATCGTTGCTTGCCCGCTGAATGCGCGTGCCATGGCGATAAGGGCTTCATACGTGTCTAGCCGTCCACCACCTTTAGTAACGGCTTCGTCTTGCATTTGCTGTAGTGATGCTATTTCCCAGTGAGCCAGTTTTTCCAAAGCGGTCGCTTTTTCGTCATCGGTAAGGCCAAATTCGTTAAATACTTTGAGCCCCGCCATTTGCATCAGTGCCATTAAGGGGTTTTTCTGCCAGGCGTTTGCCGTTTCAAATGCCTTTCTAAAAGCAGTGGCGGGTATTTCTTGGACGTCTCTTTTTACCGCTGGCAAAAGAAGGCCTGTTAAGTAAAATATTTGGTTTTGATAATTAAATTTGGGTTCCGTTGCGTCGTTCCTGTAAAATGCCAGGCCGTTCTTGTATCGCCTTATATATCCTTCTACCGTGACCGCTCTATCTTCTATCTGATCGCGCCATGCCATTCCTATGCTGGTGTGCGGGTTAGTGTCGCGGAGGCCGCCAACGGTTGCGAAAAGGATAAAATTTGCACCATTTCTCTGTTTTGTCAGGGTGAACGCAACATCATCTATCTCCGAGAGCGCAAGTAACAGGTCTGCCGACTTGGCCATATAAACACGCGAGTTGCTTGCCTTGTGCCAGACAACACTATCGTTCAAAGGCTCTTTAAATATTTCATCTTCTGCGATATATGGAAATAGCGGCAGTTCGAATGTTGTTGCCAGGTCATCTTCTATCGCTTCTTTTGTTTTGTAGGAAATGGTGAACGTATCGCCGAACATAACTCTATCGCCAAAGAGAAATCCGGTGCCGGTGGTGATAACGGGTTGATATGTTGTGCCACCAATTTTTAACGGCCTAGCGCTTACGTGGTAACCGTCTTCTTTGAATTCAACAGCTGCGTTGGTTCTGTGTGTGTTGCCCGCAGAGTCTTCAAACGTGATCGGCAAAATTGTTTTTTCGCCGGCCTTTGCTGGCATATTTGGTGTGGCGGATTCCGCGGCATCATCTGTAAAGATCGAGCCCACAATAACCGATGGCGAATCTTTTCCGCTTGCCCTTGCATCGGCTAAATATACGCGGTCGTCGTCTTCGTGGCCTGTAAAGTCGCCAGAAGAATAGGCAACGGACCGAACGTATACGCCTCCCGAAATGCGCGAGCCATAAGGTTTGTAATAGCGGTCGTCGTGAACGTAAACGCCAGCGCCTAGCAGAACATCGGGCACACCGGTCTTCTCCATCTCTTTTAAAAGCCTTCGTCCTTCAGAATCGCCATCAAGCCCGGTATCAGCAACGGTTTCTCCAATGGTTGGTACGTCATTGGAAATGTCGTGCATATCGAGAGTAAAAGTGGTGCGGCCATTTTCGTAAGCGTGTGCAAGATGCCAGCCCTTTAACGCTGCCTGTATCGTTGCCTTCGCAAATGTAAAACCAAAATCGGCGATATCTTTTTGCTCATCTTCCGGCGGAATGACGCCTTCGAATGAAATGGTAACGGTCTTTGCAGCGTCATTGCATGCGACATCTAGGACTCCAGTTATGTTTCGCGCCGCCTTTCTAAAGAGGAGGTCCATGATATCGGTTAAGACATTGATGGTTCCAGGGGTTGGAGAAATGTTTGTGCCAGTGAAATTGCTTATTAACTTTGAGAGATCAACTGCTTCCTGTATTATCGCAGCCAAGTTTCGCAAATCTTTAAAAGGTTTTTTGGGGGCAACGCCATTTTTAACGGCCCTTCTAAGACCTGAACTGTAGTCACGATACATATTAAATTGATTCGAAAATCTATTTGTTAGAGCGCCATATACTTGGCCAGCGCCGCCACACTTGGTCCAATGTATTACTATCGTATCAATATTGTTTATCGTGACCCTTGCCGAGCCACCAGTGATTCCTTTTTCGGTATCGGCCATTTTGCAGTCTTCATCGATCTCTGCGGCAAGTTTAGTCAGATCTTCGCCAGCCTTATACCTTTCATATATCGCTAGCTGTTTTTTGTAGAAGTGATCTTGTGTTTCTCTTATCAGCCCTCGCACAAAACGCTCGGTGATATCTGCCGCCGCGAGTGGTTTGCCTGTGAATGGATGGATGAAAGTTTCTTGAACAGTTCCTGGGTCGCCAGCACCCTCTAGCTGTAAAATTCTTTGCGAATCGAGCTTCGTTGGTGTTGCAGCGAATGGATTGCATGCAAATGCGCCTACATTAAGGCTAGTAGAACCGCCTCCGAACAATGCTGCGTTCACCAATCCTTCGTTTGCGAGAACAAATTGATCGGCTGTCGCAGCTACAGAAGTGGGCAGACCTCCGCCAAAGAGGTTCGTGCCGAAGGTAAGCCCCGGCATCGGCATTCGGGCAAGAGTTCCTGGAATATTAGACCACGCCATAATGTAGCTTATATATCGTCAACTCCCCAAAAAAGTTGCTAAAAAAATAAATCTGGACGAATTTTATACAAACTCCTGAAAAAGATCGTCGGAGATGAGCCAACCTTTCAAGTTTAGTGAGATCGTGGGTTTGTGAGTTTGGGAGTTTGTGTATCCAGCTCTGTTCCATTTCTCTTGTAGATCTGGATAGGCTTCGTCGAATTCGATGCGGAATTTTTGCTTAAAATCTTTGAGGTCGATGCCGTCCGATGTTCGTAGCGCCATAAAACAATATTCAGCCATCTCTGACTTTCTGCCGATGGCTTCGGTTTCATAAGTGAAATCGTGTTCAAGATATCGCTTTATATCTTTAGAACAGTTCCTGCGTACAAGGTTCCTGGTTCCAGTTCGAAGCGAACCGGTGGCTCCGCTTCCAAGGCCTAGCCATTCGCCGGAATGCCAGTATATTTCATTATGCCGGCAGCGAAAACCTGGCCGGGCAAAATTTGATATTTCGTAATGTTCAAAGCCTGCGGCGGTGAGCGTATCGTGGACGAGAAGGAACATTCCACGTGCAAGCTCCTCCGGAGGTTCCTGGGCGCACGGTTCCTGGGTGAGCTGATATGCAGAGATGTGCTGCGCGTTCAGAGATATGGCTTGCTTTAGGTCGTCTTTCAGCTCTTCGATCGTTTGGCCATTCAGTCCCCACATGATATCGATGCCGATGTTTTTAAATCCGGCGGATTGCGCAGATTTTACAGCGTTGATAGCGGTCGCAGACGAATGAATTCGGCCAAGAGCTTGCAAATGCTTATCGTTAAAAGATTGGATGCCGATGGAGAGGCGGGTGAAGAGATGTGACAGAGTTCCTAGGTTCCTGGGTTCCAGGGTTTCGGGGTTGGCTTCGATCGATATTTCGGCATCAGGAGCGACGGCGAATGTCGAACGCAAGGCGTCTAAAATCGTTCCTAAGTTCCTGGGTTCCAAGAGCGTCGGAGTTCCACCGCCGAAATAGATCGTGCTTACTTCTCGCCCGCGAAGTTCATATTGTGCCGACAATTTTGCCAGCTCCGCGCAAATGGCTTCTGCATATTCACGCTGTGGGACATCTTCGGGCTTCATCGCCACCGAATGAAAATCGCAGTAAGCGCATTTTTGTAGACAGAAGGGGATGTGGATATAAACGCCGAATGTCATTTCAGGAACACCAACCCTTTTTCAATGCTTCCGTCCATAACGGCGTGCGCGAATTTTCCGTGCGTGACCGTTGGAACGTGAATGACCTTTATCATAGTGCCGAACTTTAGGTCGTGCGGATCTGTTAGTATCTCACCGAAAATCGATGGCTTCTTGAAAAACGCTTCGTTGAAGATATTTCCCTCTTCGTCCGGGAATACCGGCATGTAAGTTATCTCATCTTCTATCAGGTCCTGAAAGAAGTGCGTGCCGAAGGAAACCTCGGGCGCGTAACGCCCATGCGCTATCTCAACTAACATCTGCGTGTTGTTTATTTCGGCATACGTTGCCGGCACGCCAAGCTCTATCTTTGCCGATCCCCACCGCCCGGGGCCTATCAGGATGAACTTTTTATCTGCAAGCGCCTTGTTCAGATGCCCAACTACGCGGGCCAGCGAATACCTTTCGTTTGCTTCGCAACCAAAATATTCCTCCGGATCGACGTAGATAATGTATTCAATATCTTTGATGGATGTCGTCGGGACGTCGCGGCTTCCGGAAAAGAGGATGTCTTCTGGCTTAACTATGGGAAGGGTTTCCGGGTTGTGCGCCTCGCGTTGCGTAAGCGGCCGCGCCTGCAATATGTTAAGCTTGAATTCGCCGTTTTCCAGTTCGCCCGCAAACTCCATGTCTATCGGGTAGCCAAAGCCTTCTTCCAGCGCCTGCATTACCTCTTTCATGAGCCGCGGAAAAACCACGCCGGCCCACGGTGCGGAAAGGATTCCGTCGAATGTGATAACTGGCCTGTGATTCGCCTCCCAAAGCTTCGTTGCTGGGACATATATAGTCTGCTCGTCGCGAAGCGAAAATAATTTTTGCGCGCCTGGGTAACAATCGAAACCGTCTTTTACCACTTCCCTAAAATTTATCGCCTTAAGGCAATTGTTCTGCAAGTCGAGTACGTCCATCGTTGCTTGCGAATATTTTTCGACCGCCGCCGCTTCGTGGCCCTCTGGCCGCGAAGTTGGATTGCCGGGCGAGAATAATCTTGCGTAGCCGCGGCCCACTGCGCGCGTGCCGAGCCCAAAGACAACGCGCACAAGCCCATCTTCCTTGGCGACCTCCGAATGCCAGCAGTAGCCATTCTGCGAGAATCCAACGCCTGCCAAGAGCGGAAAGAAATAGTTGTTATATTCCTGGCCTACCGCGCGCTGGATCATCACCGCCATCTTTTCTTCTTTCTCAAGATAACCGTGCTTTCGGCGATATTCGATCGCGTTTGGATGCCCGATGCTTGCGTAAACAACTTTAATTGCTTCGGTAAGCTGCTGCCAGCGCTCATCGGTCGATCCCCTGTTGGAGATGAAGGTTGTTGTATATTTGCCGGCGAACGATGTACCTGTCTTATCTTCGAGAACGCTCGATGAACGGACGGCAAGCGGATAGTCCATTGTGCCCCAGATATCGCAGAATTTTTCGCCTATCGTTCCGGGAAAATGCCCGGCCATTATAGCGGCGCGGAACCTATCATAATCCTCGAACGAACCGCTTTCGCACGCTTTAAGAAGGATGCGGAGTTTATTAATGTCGATGAACTCGTCGAAAATGTCGGTGGCTATGCAGATGGTGCGCGGAAAATAGATGCGGTCCTTAAAATTAGCATGTTTGGCGAACGCTGTCTCCGATAGAATCAGCTGGCGAGCCTTCCAAAAGCCTGTCGCCTTGCCGCCTATGGCGCCTGTGCCTATTACGCGTATCGCCGGTTGCATATTGACAACGCTAACAAAATGTAAAAAAGTTAGCAACTTATTTGGCGGGGCGTCGATAAGGTAGAAAACAGGAGAAAATTATGGCTATCAACGTTATGACAGGTTTAACTCTTCCGGTTGGCACGTTCACAGGAACCACTTTTAATATGGGCGGATTTGCGAACGTTTCCGAAATCGCTTCGTCCGCGCTGGTTGCATCTGCCGCAAATCTGGGTTCGGCACTTTCAAAAGAATTTTTGAACGATCAGGCAAAGCAGGCGGCGGCTTCGCAAGCGGCTGGTGAATCGTCCTTCGTTCAAGCCGATAGCGTGCCATTCGGCGGCGAATCTCGCGAAGCGGCAGTGCAATTGGCAGGAAGCGGTTTTTCTTCCCGCACATTTATAAAACCAGATATCGCCGCGCTAATTTCCGGAAGGGGATCGGGAAGTTTGGTAGAAAATCCTTTAGAAAAGTTGGCAGAGGAGGTCTTCCACGCTCCCGAAAGATTTACGGAGGAAAACGTTCAGGCGATGAAGACCCAGGCAGAAACTGGAGATGTGAAATTCATACATCTATTGTTGCAACTTGGAAGATCCGAAAATGCATTTGCAATGGATGCCGTTAAAACTTTAGACCTGGCTAATTTCCGGCTCCAGTTCAATTACACACAAGGCCTGGCTTTAGCGGATCTACATGCTGCAGGAAATGCCAACGCCTTGACTGCATTTATAAGAGAGATAAAAGGTGATTCGGCGGATTTGCGCACAATCGGAGAGCGTGTATGGTTTTTCCTTTTAGTTGTTCAAGGTAGTGATAAGGACAAGGACTCTTATGTAAAACTCTTTGCCGATGCCGTTCGCGCCGATAAAGAAATAGCCTTTAGCGCGCTGAAAAATTTCTATAACGAGGATGTTATGGGCGTGGTCGCCGAAGTTCTCTCTGTCATTTCAGCAAATGAAGCTTCCGTTGAAGATCATTTATTCAGGCCCATGATATTGCTTGGTAACGACAAGGTTCGCCTGCGTGTTGCTTCTGAAATTGCAAATGGAAATGAGATGGCAACATGGCATGCAAGGGTGTTGCGTCTATTATCATATCCCGGAAAGACTATTTAAACTTAAAAAAGGGCGGATGAAGGTCGATTTGACATCCATCCGCCCGAAGAAAAACGTTCCTGTGTGACTAGGTGACTGGGTTCCTAGTCGAAATCGCATCATACCCATCCTCTAAGCTTCATCGCTTCAGCTACGCGCTGTACGGCGACTAGATATGCCGCTTTCCTCATGTGTACTTTATGCTTCTTGCTCATCGCATGCACATCGTTAAACGCCTTGGTCATCTTTAGGTCGAGCTTCTTATATACTTCATCGAGTTCCCAGAAATGATTGTAAGCGTTCTGCACCATTTCGAAATAAGAAACGGTGACGCCTCCTGCGTTGCATAGGAAATCGGGGATGACGAAGCAGCCCTTCTTGTAAAGTGTTTCGTCCGCATCTGGCGTTGTCGGCCCGTTCGCAAGTTCCGCCGATATCTTTGCCTTTATCTTGTCCGCGTTCTTCGTGGTGATAACGTTCTCGAGCGCCGACGGGAAGAGCACATCGACGTTCAACTCCAGCAGATCTTCGTTCGAGATCGGCTTTGTCCCGGGGAACCCTTCGACCTTGCCCGTTTCCAGTTTGTACTTCACGAGATCGTGCGGGTTGATGCCTTTTTCGGAATAGACACCGCCGCGCGAATCGCTTGCCGCCAGCAGGTTTCCACTGCCTAACACTTCCTTCATTAATGTTGCTGCGTATTGTCCCGCGTTGCCAAAGCCTTGAATGGCGTAAGTTGCCTTGCTTGGATCTATTCCCAACGCCTTTGCAGCCTCGCGCACGCAATAGACGCCGCCTCGTGCCGTTGCGTCGTTCCTGCCTAAAGACCCTCCGACCGCGATAGGCTTGCCGGTTATCATGCCGGGTTCGTGGCGCTGATATATCGTTTCAAATTCATCGAGCATCCATGCCATTATCTGCGGCGTTGTATAAACGTCTGGCGCCGGGCAATCTTTGTCGATGCCGACGATGCGGCTGACCTGTCTCATGTAGCCGCGCGAAAGGCGTTCGAGTTCGCTGTGGCTCATCTCTTTCGGATTGCAAATGACGCCGCCCTTGCCGCCGCCAAGCGGAATGTCAACAACTGCGCATTTCCATGTCATCCATGCGGAAAGTGCGCGGACGGTATCGACCGTTTCTTCTGGATGGAAACGTATGCCGCCTTTGCATGGGCCGCGAGCGTCGTTGTACTGCACACGGAAGCCTTTGAAGACCTTCACCTGGCCGTTGTCCATCTTAACGGGGATGGAAACGTGCAGTTCGCGCAGGGGTTCGCGCAGAGCTGCGTGAGTTCCGGCATCAAGCCCTAAGAGCTTGGCCGCTTCGTCCAATTGCGCTTGCGCGATCTTGAACGGGTTCAGTTGCTCGGACATAACGATCCTCCTTTGTTGTTGAATCCATTTAATGCCTAGTATGGAAATTGGAAACTTGTCAATCGCCAATTCAAATAGAACTTAAGTGCGTGTCCCCGATGTTTTTTTCTCGAATACGATTGACACAGTTTCATGCACGGGCTATAGAATTTTTCCCAAGATGACGATGAAAACCAAATTTATTTTTGTCACCGGCGGGGTCGTCAGTTCATTGGGAAAGGGGATCGCAGCAGCATCTATCGCGGCCCTTCTTGAAGATCGCGGCCTTAAGGTAACCATCCAAAAACTAGATCCATACATCAACGTCGATCCCGGCACCATGTCGCCTTTCCAGCACGGAGAGGTTTTCGTAACAGACGATGGCGCAGAGACCGACCTAGATTTGGGCCACTACGAACGCTTTACGACAACCCGAATGTCGAAGCAGAATAATTTTACCACCGGCAAAATTTACGAATCGGTCATCCAAAAAGAACGCAGAGGCGATTATTTGGGGCGCACCGTTCAGGTCATTCCGCACATCACCGACGAGATCAAGGCATCTATAATGAAGGCGGCGCCGAACGTCGATGTGCTAATGGTTGAAATAGGCGGTACGGTCGGCGATATCGAAAGCCTGCCGTTCCTGGAAGCAATCCGTCAGTTCAAGGCCGACGTGGGTAAAGAAAACGTGCTTTACATTCACTTAACGCTTATCCCACACCTTGCCATGGCAGGCGAGCTAAAGACGAAGCCAACACAGCACAGCGTTCAAAAGCTGCGCGAAATAGGTATTCAGCCAGATATTTTATTATGTAGATGTGGCCGCGAAGTTTCGAAAGAACTTCGTTCAAAGATAGCCCTGTTCTGCAACGTCGATCAGGACTGCGTTTTCGCGGCGCTCGATGCCGAATCTATATATGATGTTCCGCTGAACCTGCACGAAGAGGGCGTCGATGAGAAGATAGTCGAGATATTAAACATCTGGACGCGGACGCCGGATCTGAAGCAGTGGAAGGACCTGAAGAAGCTGCGCGAGGCAAGGCCTTCTGTCACGAACATTGCGGTGGTCGGCAAATATGTCCATCTAGTCGATTCGTACAAGAGCTTGAACGAAGCGCTAAAGCACGGCGGTTTCGCGAACAACACAAAGGTTCAGCTTAAGTTCGTCGATTCCGAAATGCTCGAATCTGGCGACCCAAAGAAGATACTTGAAGGCGTCGATGGCATATTGGTTCCCGGCGGCTTCGGCGAACGCGGAGTAGAAGGAAAGATACGCGCAGCGCAATACGCTCGCGAAAACAAGGTTCCGTATTTTGGTATTTGTTTAGGCATGCAGATCGCGGTGATCGAATTCGCGCGTCACGTTTGTGGATTAGAACATGCGAACTCGACCGAATTTGACGAGAAAACGCCGCATCCGGTCATCGATCTAATGGAAGAGCAGAAAGCGGTAACGACCAAAGGTGCTACAATGCGGCTTGGCGCTTATCCGTGTGCGATAGAAAAAGGAACTAAGGCGCATGCAGCTTATGGCGAACGAGAGATATCTGAGCGCCATCGCCATAGATATGAATTCAACAACGCCTATATGGAACTAATGAAGAAGCACGGGCTTACAATCTCCGGCATCTGCCCGCAGGCGAACCTGGTGGAAATCGTAGAAATCGCCGATAATCCCTGGTTCCTTGGATGCCAATTCCATCCGGAATTCAAGTCCAGGCCTTTCGATGCACATCCTTTATTTGCCAAATTCATCGGCGCAGCAGCAGAGATGGCAAAACGAGCCGAATGGGAAGGCCAAAAAGATGCCGTGAAGCAGGGCGCTTCCGAAAAAGACGCCGTTGCGGTAGCGAAGGGCTGATCCTCCTGCCATCATTTAACCGAACATAATACAACTTGAGAGACGACGGTGTATGGTTCTTGCGGTAGCTTCTCGCTTCGCAGATTTTGTATCAGGTTTATATTTCAACCTAGTAAGAGTGTCTCGCTTGGCTGCGGAACTTGCCACTCGCCG